>NZ_JAAMNS010000039.1:0-2879 GCF_011066175.1 Paenibacillus sp. EKM211P | reverse complement strand
AAGGAGTATTGCCGGAATGATTGTCCCTTTTTAGCCATGAAAAATCCCCTCCGTTCAACAAGATTAAGTCCATCTTACCAGATGTCTTTTCTCTCTTGTCTACTAGAAGGGGATAATACCAAATTGTGCGGCCTTTTTGTTAAGTTAAAACGTAAACAATTGTACCAACTATAGATATAGCCATCATCAATAGTGAAATAATGTGTTTTTGTGAACTTCGAATATATCTCCATTGGAAGATAGATCGAACACCGAACAGTAGAATAAGTAATACGCCAATCCAAACATATTTTTAAGGTTCTTTAACAAAAGGAACTGACAAAATTACCACAATACCCCCCAATCACAATGAACCACCTGTATGGGATAAAACCATCCGTGTCTGATATCTTCTCATCTGTTTTGCTGATAATTTTATCCAGAGCAAATTGAATCACAGCGGCAATAAATAATACAAGAGCAAAAGTCATTGGTATCACCTTCTTTTTTCATTTGTTCAACTATTATCCAATAATTTCCGGTTCGAGGCTTTCTGTTTTGTATCTCAAGGCCACGTTGCAGCTTGAACGAATCTTTATTAAAGGTCCGACAGTGGAATACTATACTTACTATACGACAGCTTCTTACGATGTACTCTAGGAAGTAACAACAAAAAGAGAGGGCGGATCAATTCCGCCCATTTTTTATGATTTCTTTAGAATTTATGCCGATATGAATGAGGAAATAGGATTCTGCTATTAGAAAAAGCGACTTATGCCACCATGTTTCTTGTGACATAAATAAAAATAGGATAATTCCAACTGAGATCATAACCATAATCACTTCTACAACCGTATCAGTTACAATACTGGTTCTATGCTTATTTTGGTATTTTTCGTACAACGTCCGACCGATCAAACGGATGGCGTATATACCCATCAACCAATCATAAATATAATGGGGTGGATTATTATATACAATTCGCACTGTTAGGGTAGCCAAGAAAATTATCAAAATAAGAAAAATTGGATTCTTCAGCTTCGTCAGCATAGTTCTCTCCCCACACTCCATTTACAATTATTATACGATATCTTTTGAGAACTTCATAAAATAAACATACTTCGTAAAAGAAGGTAGTTCATCGCGATAAAAAGGTGTTTCTGGCTCAATCTAGGAGCCCTCTTTTTTTTGAGTCGGTTGTAACCCTAAAGGCTGGTAAAACGCTAATCATCATGTATACCTGCATAGAGCAGCACCATGTTCCGCTGCGTTACATCATCGTGCTATCGAAGTGAAGTTGAAGAAGATGGTTGGCAGCAGGTGAGAGCGCATTTTACAAGGACGTCTTAGTTTCCTATCCGTAAGCTTCAGGAAGTTGATAGGGCTGAAGAACAGGAAATTGGTAATTCCGTGAAGGTAAGAGGACATGTTTACGAGAATTAAGATTAGATGCAAGGAGATCTGAAGCTTTGTTCTTCAGGTCTTCTCTTGCTACTTTGTTTTCTAGGGAGGTTGCAAATGGTTTTGCTAAAAGATAGTTCTACTAAAGAAGCAATTCGAGAGCAATATGAACAAGTTTGGAGTGAACTTTTAAATAAAGATGAGAACAAAGCGGAACATGTTTTAAAGAAATTAGAATATGAGTTGTTGCCTACCCGTCAAAGAATCCTAAGACGGTGGGGGAAAATCCTGTCCCCATTAAAAAAACGTTTTATCTGGATTATCCTTTTTAGTGTGATTGGGTTCTTCCTTTTAGCTTACGTACTATTTATATACGTATCATTGTGGATTGAAGATTATTAAAGACGTTTCTTTTACCAGCCGGGATATCTGTAGCAAATAGGCTGGCTGATCGGCAAGTAAGGGAGCGAACAGGACAAGAGTGGGGAAGCTGGCACATAACCGCACAAATGTGCATTATTTTGTTAAATTAAAACGTAAACAATTGTACCAACTACAGATATGGCCATCATCAATAGTGAAGTAATATGTTTTTGTGAACTTCGAATATATTTCCATTGGAAGATAGATCGAACACCGAACAATAGAATAAGTAATACGCAAATCCAAACATATTTATAAGGTTCTTTAACAAAAAAAAACTGACAAAATTACCACAATACCCCCAATCACAATGAACCACCTGTACGGGATAAAACCATCCGTGTCTGATATCTTCTCATCTGTTTTGCTGATATTTTTATCCAGAACCAATTGAATCACAGATGCAATAAATAATACAAGAGCAAAAGTCGTCATTGGTATCACCTTCCTTTTCCATTTGTCTACATATAAACATATGATCTAATTCCGCCCTTTTTTTCTGATTTCAAAAATATCAACGCACACACCAATAAGTAAATATAGCTCCGCAAACAGAAAAATTTTGATAGGACCGTGAAAAGTCTTTAGTTGAAAATATGGATATGATAACTCCAAATGAAATGAGAAGCATAAATAATTCTACACCCAAATCAGTTATCCTACTGGTCTGCCCATTTTTCTGATATGTTGCATGAATAGCACGTACAATTAAACGGATTATTAATGATGCTAACAACCAGTTAT
Organism: Paenibacillus sp. EKM211P; assembly: GCF_011066175.1. Classification (NCBI taxonomy): domain Bacteria; kingdom Bacillati; phylum Bacillota; class Bacilli; order Caryophanales; family Paenibacillaceae; genus Paenibacillus; species Paenibacillus sp. EKM211P. The sequence continues at coordinate 332 of NZ_JAAMNS010000039.1, read as the reverse complement.
AAAGAGTATTCGGATAATTATATGAAATTCGCAAAACTAGACTAGCTATGAGCCATACCAAAAGAACAAAAGTTAAATAATAAGGATTTTTTAGCATCGTCTTTCCCCTCACCAAATTTACAGTTATACAATTATTATACAATATATTAGAAACTTTTCGGATAATTCATACGTCTTAGGTAAGGGTACTTATTGAAAAAGGAGGTAATTTATCTTGAAAAAGGTTATTGTGTTTGTGTTTTTCTTCGTACTTATGTTTCAATCCTGGGCGATTGCTGATGCTGCCAATCCGATATCCGTTAACGCGGTGAATGTGAATGGAAAGTTTATAG
>NZ_JAAMNS010000038.1:0-3467 GCF_011066175.1 Paenibacillus sp. EKM211P | reverse complement strand
TATTCCCGCCGGTAGCCCGCCGCCGTGTTCACCAGGCTGCGGTGCTCGATCATCACGCCCTTCGGCTTGCCCGTCGTACCGGAGGTGTAGATGACGTAAGCCAAATCGCGCGGCTTGTTCACATTCGCCGGATTCGACGCGAGATCTACCGCTAGTACGTTCTTCTCGGCTTCTGCCGTGGCGGACGTTTCGGCAGCAGCTGCTTGCGCCAAAGCCTCCGCCTCTGCGCCTGCTTCGCCCAAAGCTTGTACACCCACAGCCGCTTCCGCCGCTCCGAGGCTGTACGTCGCGGCGTCGTCAAGCGCAAGCACCGTTTGCAGCACTAGAGCTCCGTCGCTGCGCCAAGCTTCCGCCTGCTCCAGCAGGCGGGTCTGCGTAAGCAGCACCGACGCCCCGCTGTCCGCGAGCATATACTCGATCCGCTCCGCCGGATAGTCCGGGTCGAGCGGCACATAAGCGCCGCCCGCTTTCCATACGGCGAGCACCCCGATCAACAGCTCCGCCGAACGATCGGCCAGAATGCCGACCACCTGCTCCGGCTTCACCCCACGCGCCCGCAGTGCATACGCCAGACGATTCGCTTTGGCGTTCAGCTCCGCATACGTCAGCTTGCTGTCTTCGTAGACAACCGCCAGCGCTTCCGGAGTGCGCTCCGCCTGCTCCTCGAACAGCTCGTGGAACGTTCTCTCTCTCCACGACTCATCCGCTTCCAAACCTGTACCCTCTGCGGCGGGTTGCTTCGCAAGAGCCGAAGACGACACGTCAAACCCGACCAGCAAATCATGTTTTTCGCTGTCCGTCAAGATATCCAAATCCGAAATCCGCGCACCCGGCTGAGCCAGGATCGATGTCAAAAGCTGCTCGTAATGTCCCGCCAGCCGTACCACCGTTTCCTGTCTAAACAACGAGGTAGCGTATTCGATCTTGCAAACCAGTTCGTTATCGGCTTCCACGATATCAAAGCTAAGGTCAAACTTTGCCGTCTTTTCCTCGATGTCGAACAGCGACCATTGCAAGCCTTCCAGGGTTAAATCCAAGCTTTCGTGCTTTTGCAAAGAAAACATGGTGTCAAACAGAGGATTCCGGCTTAAATCCCGGCTCACCTGAAGAGCTTCCACCAGCTCCTCGAACGGATAGTCTTGGTGCTCGTAGGCTCCAAGCGTTGTTTCCTTCACTTCCTGCAAGTAATCCAGGAACGTCCGCTCCGCCGCCGGACCCAAGCGAAGGGCCAGCGTATTGACGAACATACCGATAATCGGCTGCAGGTCGGCGTGAGAACGGGCGGCAATCGGAGTGCCGACCACTATATCTTCCTGTCCCGCGTATTTATGAAGCAATACGGAGTACGCAGCCAGCAGAAGCATGTACAGCGTCGCCCCTGAATCGCCGGCAAGCCGTTTGAGAGCTTCGCTTTTCTCCGCATCCAGCGTAAACGTGAGCGTTTGACCGTCAAACTGCTGCACGGCTGGGCGGGAGAAGTCGAGAGGCAGCTCAAGAACCGGAAGCTCGGAGCTGAATACCCCACGCCAGTATTCCTCCTGCCGTTTGATGCGCTGGCGCTGCTCCTCGGATTGCTGCCAAACGGCGTAATCCTTGTATTGAATCCGCAGCTCCGGCAATTCTTCCCCATTGTAAAGCCGCACGAATTCGCGCAGCAGCACGTCCATGGAAAGGCCGTCGGAACCAATATGATGAATATCCAGTGCGAGCAGGAATTTCTCTTTCTCCAGTTCGATCAGCAGGGCGCGCAGCAAAGGCGGCTGGGTCAAGTCAAAAGGCTGAATGAAGCCTTCAAGAATGGCCGCAACCTGATCTTCGCTTGCTTGAAGCTTTTCGACCTTGAAAGCTACGAGCGGATGAATACGCTGAACCGGCTCCCCATTCACGATTTCAAAACCGGTGCGCAGCATATCATGCCGGGCCACCAAAGTAGTCAGCGCCTTTTCCACTTTGGCCTCGTTCAAAGCCCCTTCCAACTGCAAGGCACTTGGGAGGTTGTAATTCAGCTCCGAGCCATCCAGCTGGTGCAGGACGTACAGCCTTTTTTGCGCGGAGGAAACCGGATAGTACGCTTTCTCTTCCGCTTTCGGAATTGAGCTGTGCCGCGTTTCTTCCAAGCTGGCAATAGCCCCGGCCATCGACTCTACCGTCGTATAGCGGAACACATCGCGCAGCGGAAGTTCGACGTTCATTTCCTTTTGAATCTTGCTGACAAGGTTCGTCGCCCGCAAGGAGTGGCCTCCGAGCTCGAAGAAATTGTCCAGGACTCCAATGCCGGAGTAGCCCAGCACTTCCTCCCAGATCTTCACAAGCTGGGACTCCATCCGGTTACGCGGTGCTACATATTCGACGCCCGTCTGCAAGCTGCCTTGCGGTTCCGGCAGCGCTTTGCGGTCTACTTTGCCATTGGCCGTCAGCGGCATGCGCTCCAGCTGCACGAAGTACGACGGGATCATGTACCCCGGCATTCCCTGGGCCAGCGAGGTTCTCATTTCGCTGACCGTCAGTGTCCGATCCGCCACAAAGTAGGCGACAAGCGCCTTCTCGCCCCCGCCGTCCTGACGGGCAAGCACCACCGCTTCTTCCACGCCCTCGACGTTCAGCAGCTGCGTCTCGATTTCGTCCAGCTCGATCCGGTACCCGCGGATTTTGACCTGGTGATCGATCCGGCCCAGGTATTCGATGTTGCCGTCCGGCAGCCAAGCCGCCAAGTCGCCCGAGCGGTACAGTTTCTCCCCCTCCGCAAACGGGGAATCGACGAACTTCTCCGCCGTCAGATCCGGGCGGTTCAGGTATCCTCTCGCAAGGCCTTCCCCGGCCACGTACATTTCGCCCGCTACGCCGATCGGCACAGGCCGGCGGCTTTCATCAAGGACGTACACCCTCAGCGTCGGGATCGGCTTGCCGATATTGCTCTTCGCCGCCTCCATTTCGACCCACGTTATTTCCTTATACGTCACGTGAACAGTCGTCTCGGTAATGCCGTACATATTGATCAGCTTCGTCTCCGGGTACTTCGTCTTGAAGCCCTTGAGCAGCAGCGGACTCAGCGCTTCGCCCCCGAAGATGACGTTGCGAATCCGCAAATCGTACGGATGGTCCGTCAAGACCTCGCGCAGCAGCTGGTAGAAGTACGTTGGCGTCTGGTTCAAAATGGTAACCTGTTCGCGGCCCAGCAGCGCCAGGAAATCGGCCGGATTTTTCGCCGTGAACGGCGGTACGATGACCAGCTTGCCTCCGTACAGCAGCGCTCCGTACATTTCCCAAACGGAGAAATCGAAGCAGAACGAGTGGAACAGCGTCCACGTGTCGGACGGCCCGAAATCGAACAGGTTCTTGTCATTGAACAGGAGGCGCACGACGTTCTTATGCTCGATCAGCGTTCCTTTGGGTCTGCCGGTCGTTCCCGACGTGTAGATGACATAAGCCAGGTTGAGCGGCCCGGAAATCGGCTCCAGGTTCGAAGC
>NZ_JAAMNS010000037.1:0-4157 GCF_011066175.1 Paenibacillus sp. EKM211P | reverse complement strand
TAGAAAGAGCGATTAGCTCATTTTGAAACTGACGAGATAAAATATCTCATTGTTTGATTTTGCGAACAAAATCAATTTACTCACTCGTTGTTCAGTTTTCAAAGATCAAATTCTTTTTCACTGCGTTTTTCAGCAGCTATAAGATCATATCATGTTCATTTCAAAAATGCAAGGGTTATTTTTTTCGAAGATCATTTCACCCTGCTTATTCTCATTGAAACGGCTGTTTTGTTGTCAGTTAAAATAATATATCATTTTTAACTACAGAATACAACTTGTAATATTTCACAATAAACCAATATCTAAAATTTCTTTACTACTAGTCAACTATTTCAACATGATGGCTACTTCAAAACACTATATCGTTGATTTGCCGCTAAACGCGCCGTCGATTCTTTTTAAGATATCTACGATACTCGTTCCTTTTAATCGCTTGTTGTCAGAAGACTTACAATTAGACGGAGTCTTTTAGCCCCCGCCTAACAAGCTCATAAATTTATAGTCTGCAAATCTCATGGGCACATTGGCCATACGAAGGGCAACAGCACATAGCACGCAACACCTTGAGATCGTGAATGACGATTTTTCCGTCTCTCGTATCCAAGGTACCCTGCTCTTTCAGCGAGCTCAGCATCCGGTTCACACTCTCGCGCGTTGCTCCAATCATCTCACCCAGTTCGGAGTGACTTAACTTCATATTCAGTAAAATGCCATCCTTCACAGCTACGCCACATGTATTACTTGCACGGATTAAGGTAGACGCTAGTGCCCCCGTTTTACCATACAACAATAAGTCCCGAAACCGTGATTGCATAATTCGTTGCTTCATTGCCATCCACTGTATAAACTGAAGCGCCATTTCCCCATGCTTAGACAGGAGCGACTCCAGATCCTTAACAAGCACGACACCTAATTCACACACATCGGCTGTTTCTGCAGTGCAACTATACTCTTCCCCATCTATCCCACTAAACTCCCCGATTAAATCGCCTTGGTGCTGAATAGTCAGAATCAATTCTTTACCGTCTTCTGTCGACTTACGGAGTTTAACATGACCCGAATGTATATAATAAAGCTGCTCCGCATCATCCCCCTCTCGGAAAAGCATAACGCCTGCCTTTACCTTCTTCCAGGACATGATATCTTTTAACAGTTCAAAATGCTCTTCCGTCAGAAAAAGCTGAATCCCCGTGCGCTGCGCTTCGTCCCCAAACCGTTCCATACAAGTGGCTTGCATATTAGCGTCCTCCTCGTGTTTACCTAATATCTTAATCATAATGTTTTGATGCCTGGGTTGTTATCGGGAGAACACCTGATTTTGCACCTCCCTACTCCCTGATTTGCAGTGATAAATATCACTTCCAGGATTATCTAACGCCCCATTTATCGCCCCACCTCTTATTGATTACCCAGTCTAATGAAAAGTCAGTGTTTCCTGCGCCTATAGATCAGGGGGTTCCCTGAATTACTTTTGTACCTGTCAGAATTACAATAAATTAGAGCTACAGTTGGTTAAGATAAAGGATGTGTCTTCTATGCTACAAATAACGGATGAAATGCGAAATGAACTGAACCAGTTGCGAGATCATGTTTATGGGGATCTCACTGCACTTGCATTTATGTCCAGGTCAGGGGGTAAGTTGCATTGGTATTATGCCTCCGGCAGCCGAAACAATCGCTATCGCCTTATTTCTTTTAAAGTTGGGCATGGGATCGCCGGGATGGCTGTTCGTCTTGGACGTACTGTGACCGTTAGTGCTTTAATATCAGGCAGTATACGTTTACGTCAAGAATGTGCGCTTATGCTGGCCGAACAGTTACATTCTGCAGTAGCCATTCCCTTTTCCAGTACAGGAGACTTGCCAAACGGTGTGCTACTTGTCGGTAACCGTGAAGTGAGAACTTTCACCGAATCTGATGTAGCCAAGGCCACTCAAGTCGCTCATCGCCTTGGCCAGCTATGTGCCCTCCCTCTCACTCCATAGATTGATATTTGAAGAAAAATAAAATTATAAATATAAGTGAACATGAACAGCTCATCTAACTATCTCTGTTGATTGAAATCCCTAAAATTTGCTATGATTATGACAAAACGCACGGTTTTTTTACCGTTCGAGGGGATGACTAATTGATTCGTATACTAGTAGTGGATGATCATGTTGTCGTACGTTCTGGCCTCATGGCCCTATTGGACGGCAAAAACGGTATTAAGGTAGTAGGAGATGCAGCAGACGGGGATGAAGCAATCCGCAAAGCGGTGGAGCTACAACCTGATGTCGTGCTCATGGATTTTAGTATGCCACCTGGCAAAGATGGCCTCACGGCAACCACCGAATTAAAAAAACAGTTGCCGGATACAGAAGTACTTATTTTAACGATGCATGATGATGAGGAATATCTATTCCGAGCCATTCAAGCCGGAGCATCTGGATATATTTTAAAAAGTGCACCTCATGAGGAATTACTCGCTGCCATCCAGTCTGTAGCCGAAGGCAGTGCCTATCTGTATCCCAATGCAACCAAACGCCTGATGAGTGAATATCTGGACAAAATCAAACAAGAGGGCATAACCGGGCCGTATGAATCCCTGTCTGAGCGGGAAAAGGAGATCCTATCATGGGTAGCCAAAGGATATGCCAACAAGGAAATTGCCGAACACCTGGTGATTAGCGTCAAAACCGTAGAGTCCCACAAAAGCAACCTTATGGAGAAGCTTAACTTGAAAACACGGCCTGAGTTGGTCAAATTTGCACTGAAAAAGGGGTTGCTCCATTATGAATGAACCTTCTAACCCTTTACTGCAGCCCGCCTTTGGGGAGTCAACCGATAAACTACTGAATGATTTGGAAATTCATATACCAGATTCTCCTTTTCTCCATGTACTGCGTAGTTCTCTCCACCAGCTATCCAATCTAAAATTTGCTCTAGATACATCTTCCATCGTTGCTCTGACCGATCATCGAGGAATTATTCAGTACGTAAACGATAAGTTCTGTGAGATTTCGCAATATAGTCGTGAAGAATTGATCGGGCAGGATCATCGTCTCATTAATTCGGGCTATCATACTCGAGCCTTCATGAAGAACCTGTGGACTACGATCCGTTCTGGTGAGGTATGGCAGGGAGAAATACGAAATCGTGCTAAAGATAACAGCTACTACTGGGTGAATACTACGATTGTTCCATTTATGGACGAGGAAGGTAAACCCTATCAGTACTTAGCGATCCGTAATGAAGTAACTAAATTAAAAAAAGTAGAGGCAGAGCTTCAGACCATGATGACGCAAGTCATGCAAATACAGGAGGAAGAGCGTAAACGCTTTTCAAGAGAGCTTCATGATGGGATTGGTCAAAGCCTGTTTTCACTTATTATTCAACTAGATAGCCAACTAGCTGAACAACCCAACGCTACTTTGGAAAATTTGCGTGCACAGGTAACCGATATCATTAAAGATGTTCGTGGCCTAGCGTGGGAACTTCGTCCCTCAGTTCTGGATGATTTGGGTGTCGTACCAGCCCTAAGAACCTATATTGAAAATTTCTGTTCGCATTACGGAATCGAAGTGCATTTTCAATGTACTTTACGTAAACGCCTTGATATCCGAAAAGAAATAGCAATCTATAGAATTGTACAGGAAGCACTGACGAATGTGGCTAAATACGCAGATGTAGCAGAAGCATACGTTGATGTAGAGGATCAAGACGAAATAATAAAAGTAACTATTCGGGATGAGGGTATGGGCTTCTCTGGAGAATCCAAAGGAGAGGGAGTTGGATTGTTCAGCATGGAAGAACGAGCTAGAGGAGTAGGCGGCTTCTTGAGCATGACCTCTGCTCCAAATCAGGGAACCTCCATACAGCTGACCATACCAGTGTAAAACCTGTGTACTAGATCAGTTATCGGTGTATACTCACTGCAGGAGCAGAAGGAATACACCGATAGCAAGGATTATCGATAGTCAACACTTTGTAGAATCTATGGAAGATAAACATACAAAAAAAGAGAGAGCTCTGTCCCCAGACAGGCTCTCTTTATTTATAAGGTGTCACCACTGAGGCAACAAGAATCCGCTATAGCAAAAAGCGGGTGATGGGAATCGAACCCACGCTACCAGCTTGGAAGGCTGGAGTTCTACCATTGAACTACACCCGCAAAT
>NZ_JAAMNS010000036.1:0-4308 GCF_011066175.1 Paenibacillus sp. EKM211P | reverse complement strand
AGCAAACGGTTAAATCGGCGGACATGCTCTGTCATCAACGCTTCCCCGCTGGCAAATACTCGCCGTACACTCCGCATTTTCCCGGCGGCTCCGCTGTGCTCGATATACTCCAGGAACGCTCCCAGCATGGATGGCACAAAATGGATTGCTGTTACCCCGTTGGCCTCCACCGTTTCGACTATCGTTGCCGGGTCTTTCTCGCCTCCTGGCTCCAAAAAGCATACTGTCGCTCCCTGAATCGCCCACGAGAACAGCTCCCACAACGATACGTCAAAGGTATAAGGCGTTTTTTGCAGGATCACATCCTCCGCTCCAAACGGAATTCGTTGTTCCATCCAGTACAGCCGGTTGATCAGTGAAGCGTGCTCAATCATGACTCCCTTCGGCTTGCCAGTGGAGCCTGACGTATAGATCACGTACACCAAATCGCTCGAGCGATTAACAGGTTCCGGGTTCTTCCCGCATTCTTCTCCTGTAAGCTCCATCCCCTCCATCAGCAAATCTTCGATAGCGATCAGCTCGCGGTCGACTCCGTGCGGACGAAGGCGGTCCAACTGATCCCGCTGGGTCAGCAGGATAGATGCCCCGCTATCCTCCAGCATGAATCCCAGCCGTTCTTCCGGGTCCTCTGGATGTAACGGCAGATACGCCCCGCCTGCCTTCAAAATCCCTAGCAGGCCGACGATCATCTCCAGCGATCGATGAACTGCGATGCCCACCATCTGGTCGGGCCCGATGCCTTTCTTCCGCAGGACGTGAGCCACCCGATTCGCCTGGGCATTCAGCTCCCGGTACGTCAATTGCCGATTTTGGTATAGGGCTGCCGGATGTTCCGGTGTTCGCTCCACCTGCTCCTCAAACAATTGATGAATCGTCTTCTCCCTTGGATAAGGCGCAGCCGTCCCGTTGAATTTCTTCAAAATCACTTCTTTTTCTTCTGGCAGAATGATATCTATTTCGTGCAAAACTATATCAGCAGACGAAACTACAGTGCGGGCGATTTCCTCAACATGTCGACCTAATCGATCTATATATTCTGGTTCGTATAATAGACCGTTATAGCTGAATTTCATCCGCAGTTTCTCACCGGGGACAACGTTAAGGTTGAACGAATAATTAGTCTGTTCAAAGCCAGCCATCTCCGAAACCGCTAAACTGTTTTCGTTCTCGTGATCGGAAGCTTCCTCCATACCCGGGAAATTTTCAAAGGCCAAAATATGGTGTATCAGATTACTCTTCAACAAACTACCCGCCTGAATATCAGCAAGGGGCACATAATGATGCTGCCCCGCCTCCATAACCGAATGTTGTACATGCTGGACGAAATCCGAAAAAACAAGATGATCCTCTTCACTCGATATACGCACTGGAATAGTATTGATAAATAGGCCTACCATGTTTTCTGCTCCCGGAATATCTGACGGACGACCGGAAACGACAGAGCCAAATACCACGTCGCGGGTGTTGTTGTATTTCATCAATAGCAAGCCCCAGATAGAGTGAAACAATGTACTCAAAGTAACCTTGAGTTCTTTGGCCAGTGATTCCAACTGACCCGTTAATTGCGAATCAAAGCTAAAGATTTGCTGCTGTGGATCGTAATCAACGTGGCTCCCTTTACCACTCGCAGGCAAGATACTCTGCTGTTCAAAACCATCCAAATATCGCTCCCAAAACGTAAGCGCTATATCTGTATCCTGCTTGTCCAACCACTTGAGGTATTTTTCATAAGAAGGAGCTTCCCCCAGTTGAACTGGCTCATTCTTTTGCAATGATGTGTAGATCTGGAACCATTCTTTCAAAACGATTTCTAAGCACCATCCATCCATAATGATGTGGTGGAAGCTAACGATCAGCTTGTATACATCAGACGCACACTGCAATATGGAGACCCGGAATAACTCATCCCGGGTAATATCAAATCCGTTGGCCTTATCACGTTGAACAAACTGTTCTATATAGGCCACCTGGTCAGATTGCGTTAGTGAAGAAATGTCCTCAAAGTGAATTGCTGGATGCTTCTGCCGAAATACGATCAATTTAGGCTCTTCAATATTGACGTGAAAAACATTGCTGCGCAATATCTCATGGCGCTCAAATAGAACAGAAAGACTTCGATCCAGAAGCTCTACCTCGAGTAAGCCGTTCAAGGTAAGACTCACCTGTTCAAAATAGGCGTACGAAGTTTGATCTAGCAGGCTATGGAACAAGATTCCTTGTTGCATCGGGGTTAATCGGAATATACTTTGAATTTGCAGATCTTTACTCATAATCCACCGCCTAGGAAGATGTATTATTTTTATAGTAGGCCATAATCTCATCCAAATCGTTAATTGAAAGATTCTCATCATCGCTCACATCTGCGGGAGTCCATTCCTTCTCCTTCTTTTCAGAGCAATGCTCAATAATTTCTAGCAAACGACTTTGCAAGAAATTTCCCAATTTTTGAATACTCGATTCAGCATATTCACGACTGCTATACTCGATCCCGAGGGTTAATATCCCCTGTTCGATACTGCCATTAATATCAAGCACAAATGGTGTCTCGGTCTCCTCACTTACTGTCCGGCCCGGAGAATACTTTGATTCGACAAATAAAGGCGCAACGGAGCCTGAATCAATCTGGCCGTGATAATTAAACCGGATTTCAGGTGCAAAATGTCCCTGATTAGTACTTTTCAAATCGTGTAGGGTCATATATTCCAGAATTCCGAAGTCAATGCCCTTATTAGGAACACGTCGCAACGCTTCCTTGGTCAGCTTAATTTGGTAAGCTAAATCGGCATTATGCTTCATATCCAGATGAATAGGATACATCGTAGTAAACCAGCCGACCGTTCTGGTTATATCTATATCATCAAAGATCTGTTCCCGTCCGTGTCCTTCCAGAAAAATGGTAAATCCATCATTATCAGTCCAGTCTCTCAATGCCAGTCCAAAGGCTGTCAACAGTAGATCGTTTACATTCGTACTATAAACCTTGTGTACATCCTTCTGCAGACGATCTGTTTGTTGCTTGGAAAGCCTTACGCTGCAGATTTTCAGGTCTTTCCCTCTTCTGTCAGCGACCGGGTAGTCTTTATGAAGCGGTTTACTGGCATGACGGATCACATTCTCCCAATAATGCTTGTAACGAGCTGGACGCGCACCCTTTGCATCATCACCCAGGCGATGGGTCCAGTCCTTCCATGAATGGGTCTTCGCCTGGAAGAGAATTTCTTCATTATTAAGCGCCTGCATATACCCTTGCTCCAAATCTTCCAATAGAATTCTCCAAGAAACTCCATCTACCACCAAATGATGAATCGCGAGTAATAAGTGATCACCTTGGGCCGTGTGAAACAACCCTGCTTGCACAAGTGGACCCTCTTCCAAATTCATACGCCGCTGAATCGCTTCGCTAAGGCTTTGGATTGCTTCTTCAATGGATGCCTCATGGCTTACATCCAGAACAGTAAGAGCATATGCCTTTCGATTCGTACCATGAATGACGGGAGTGATTCTGTCCGGACTCGCTGTATATGTCATTCGTAAGGCATCATGATGCTCTGTCAGCTTACACAACACCTGATCGACCAGTTCTTCCTTCCATCCCTTTTGGCTATACAACATAACAGCCTGGTTCCAATAGTTCGATTCCGTGAACTTTTGCTCAAAAAACCATCGTTGGATAGGCGATAACTCAGCCTCTCCTTCAATAATCCCTTGTTCGGCTTGAACACTGACTGCTCTTAGATCCGGAGTCAGGCTACCTATCGTTTGATGACGGAAAAGGTCCTTAATTTCCATACGATATCCGTGCTTACTTAGACGTGTGGAAATTTGAATAGCTTTAATTGAATCTCCGCCCAATTCAAAAAAGTTATGATTCGTTCCGATAGGAGCATAGCCAAGAACCTCTTGCCAGATTTCGGCCATCAACGCTTCAACCTCATTGGAAGGAGAAATATAATCTACCTCAATCGACAGACTGTGATCAGGCTCAGGCAATGCTTTTCTGTCGATCTTACCGCTCGATAGATAAGGCATAGCTTCCATAGATACGATATAAGCAGGCACCATGTACTCGGGTAGAACTTCTTTAATACGAGCCTTTAATGCTTGTATATTGAACTCCTGGGCATGTTCAACATAGGCGCATAAATAACTTCCCCCAGAACGGTCATCACGAGCAAGCACTACTGCCGTCTGGACCCCTTCGTAGGCCAGTATTGCCGCTTCAATCTCACCCAGTTCGATCCGGTAGCCCCGAATTTTCACCTGATGGTCAATCCGACCCATATATTCAATGTTTCCATCCGGCAGCCA
>NZ_JAAMNS010000035.1:0-5041 GCF_011066175.1 Paenibacillus sp. EKM211P | reverse complement strand
GTACCGGATCAAGAAATAACCGTACAGGGGATGAGGGAACACTTGTCAAAAGAGCTCCCGGACTACATGATCCCTTCCTACTTTGTGCGGATGGAAAAGCTGCCATTGACCCCTAATGGAAAAATAGACAGGAAAGCATTGCCTGTGCTCGATAGCAATGTTAATACCGGCGTAGAATACGTAGTACCTTCGGGAGAAATAGAGGAGAAACTTGCGCTGTTGTGGCGGGATATCCTTGGAATAGAGAAGGTAGGAAGAAATGATAACTTTTTTATGCTTGGGGGACACTCGTTAAAGGCAACAAGCCTTGTAGCAAGAATTCACAAAGAGTTCAATATAGACATACCTCTTAAGGAAATATTCAAGACACCAACCATCTTAGAAATTGCCAGATATATTAAAGACTCAAAGGAGAGCCTATATCAGTCAATCCAACCGGCAGGAGAAATGGAATACTACCCTATGTCATCTGCACAAAGAAGGCTGTATATACTAAACCAGCTTGAAGGGGCAGGGACAGCATACAACATGCCTGGTATTATGCTGCTGGAAGGAAGCATTGATACAGCGCGTTTCCAGGAAGTCTTCAGGCAGTTGGTAAAAAGGCATGAGACTCTTAGAACATCGTTCCACATGATCGATGGTAACCCGGTCCAGAAGGTTCATGACCATGTGGAATTCAGCGTGATGTACTTTGAAACTAACGAAGAAAAAGCCGCAGAGTATGCTGGGGAATTTGCCAGACCTTTTGATCTTGGCAAGGCTCCTCTGCTAAGGGTAGAGCTTGTAAAAACGGGAGAAGACAGGCATCTTATGATGTTTGATATGCATCACATTATATCCGATGGTGTCTCCATGGACATACTGATTCGTGAGTTTATGGATCTTTATGAAGGAAACAACCCTCCAGCACTTCGGATACAGTACAAGGACTACGCTGTATGGCAGAATAAACTGTTTGATGAGGGCGGAATTAGCAGCCAGGAGGAATACTGGCTCCAAGCATTCCAGGGAGAAATACCTGTACTGAATATGCCGCTAGACTATCCAAGGCCTGTAATACAAAGCTTTGAAGGGGATTTTTTTAGCTTTGAAGCAGGCAGTGAGCTTACGAATAAATTAAACAAGCTTGCAAGGGATAATGGGGCTACGCTTTACATGACACTGCTCGCGGCATACAACATATTGCTGTCTAAGCACACCGGACAGGAAGACATAATCGTTGGAAGCCCTATAGCCGGAAGGCCACATTCAGACCTGCAGGATATCCTTGGTATGTTTGTAAATACCTTGGCTATGAGAAATTACCCCAAGGGAGATAGTACCTTTGTAGAATTCTTGAATGAAGTAAGAGAAAACGCTCTAAGGGCTTATGACAATCAGGATTACCAATTTGAAGAACTGGTTGAGAAGCTTAACTTGAAGAGGGACATGAGCAGAAACCCACTGCTTGATACTATGTTTACCATGCAAAATGCCTCTAAGGTAGAATTTGCAGTACCTGGTATAAGCTTCAGACCTTTTAATAACGGGCTAGAGTATAGAATATCAAAATTTGACCTATCCATTGATGCAATAGAGCGTGAAGATGGTATGGCTTTTAGCTTTGAATATTGTACTCGGCTTTTCAAAAAAGAGACTATAAAAAGGTTGGCGGCTCATTACCTTAACGTGTTGGAAGAGATAACCGCAAATCCGTTTAAAAGGTTGTCGGAAATAAATATGTTGTCCCAGGAGGAAAAACAGCAAATAATCTATGGCTTCAATGATACAAAAGTAGAATATCCTAAGGATAAGACCATACAAGAGCTATTTGAAGAACAAGTGGAAAAGACGCCTGATAACATAGCAGTAGTATTTGAAGATAAATACTTGACTTACGGAGAACTTAATGAAAAGGCCAATCAACTGGCTTGGATCTTAAGGGACAAGGGATTAAAACCTGACAGTGTAGTAGCTATAATGGTAGACCGGTCCATAGAAATGATAATAGGTGTAATTGCTGTATTTAAAGCAGGAGGCGCGTATTTACCCATAGACACCGAATATCCTGAAGAACGAATCAGATATATGATCGATGACAGCTTGGCTGGAATTATTCTTACGCAAGAACATCATAAAGAAAAAATTAAATTTGATCTTGATATTATAAGCTTTGATGACTGTGTGAATTACAACGGGAGAACAGAAAATCTTCCTGTCATTAATAAATCTTGTAATTTAGCATATGTCATTTATACATCAGGAACCACAGGAAAGCCAAAGGGGATCATGATAGAGCATAGAAGTCTTGTCAACATATCTTACGCATGGAAAAAGGAATATAGGCTTGCGGATATGGATGTAAAGCTGTTGCAAATCGCAAGTTTTTCTTTTGATGTATTTGTGGGAGATGTTTCGAGAACGCTGCTCAACGGAGGCCAAATGGTTATTTGTTCATCCGAGGAGAGATACGATCCTGCACGATTATATTCACTTATTAAAACCCATAAAATAACCATCTTTGAATCCACACCGGCACTGATTATTCCTCTTATGGATTATATCCATGATAATGCTTTGATTATTGATAGCCTCAAGTTGCTTATACTTGGATCAGATACTCTCTCTGTGGAAGATTATGAAAGATTACAATCCTGGTATGGAGAGAAACTGCGGGTTGTTAATAGCTATGGGGTTACTGAGTCCACCATAGATTCCAGTTATTACGAAAAGAGACTGGGAAGCTATTTGGAATCCGGGAGTGTACCTATCGGAAAGCCAATGCAAAATATAAAATACTACGTTGTTGACAAACACTTGAGACCTCAGCCTACAGGGGTTTTGGGTGAGTTGTGCATAGGGGGAGAAGGGCTTGCAAGGGGATATCTAAACCGGCCCGAACTGACAGCTGAAAAATTTGTACCTAACCCGTTTATACCAGGGGAAAGAATGTATCGTACAGGGGATCTGGCCAGATGGCTGTCTGATGGGAATATGGAATTTTTAGGAAGAGTAGATCATCAGGTAAAGATAAGGGGATTTAGAATAGAGCTGGGGGAAATAGAAGCACAACTGCTAAAGCACGTTTCAATAAAGGAAGCAGTGGTTATTGCAAGGGAAGATCAGAAGGGAAACAAGTATCTGTGTGCCTATGTGGCAGGGGAAAATGAATTAACAATAGCAGAACTAAGGGGACATCTCTTAAAGGACCTTCCAGACTATATGATACCATCCTATTTTATGCAGTTAAAAAAGCTGCCGCTGACTCCCAATGGCAAAATAGATAGGAAGGCATTGCCCAAACCTGACGGCAATATCGATGCTGGAATAGAGTATGTCGCACCCTTGGGTGAAGTGGAGGAGAAACTTGCGGGGTTGTGGCAGGATATCCTTAGTATAGAGAAAGTGGGAAGAAACGACAATTTCTTTGAGCTGGGGGGACATTCCTTAAGGGCAGCAAATCTTATTGCCAGGATTCACAAAGAGTTCAATGTAAACATACCGCTTAAAGAAATATTTAAGAGCCCAAATATGTCTGAAGTTGCCGAGTGCATCAAGATTGCAAAGGAGAGTGTATTTCATTCTATTGGGCCGGCTGGGGAGATGGAGTACTATCCAATTTCATCCGCCCAGAAAAGGCTGTATATTCTAAACCAGCTTGACGCAGTTGGGATGGCATACAACATGCCTGGTATTATGCTAATTGAAGGCAAACTCGATAAACTGCGCTTTGAACAGGCTTTTAGGGAGCTTGTTGACAGACATGAGTCTTTCCGTACCTCATTCCATATGATAGATGGTAAACCGGTACAAAAGGTCCATAGCAATGTGGATTTTAGTGTTATGTATATGGAAACCGATGAGGAGAGAGCTGCGAAAATAGCCAGTGAATTTATTAGGACCTTTGACCTTGATAAGGCTCCTTTACTTAGGGTTGGGCTTATAAAAGTTGGAGAAGACAGATATATTATGATGTTTGATAAGCACCATATTATATCTGACGGGGTGTCTGACGACATACTGGTAAGAGAATTTATGAGCCTGTATGAAGGTAAGGAACTTCCGGAACTTAAGATTCAGTACAAGGATTTTTCCGTATGGCAGAACAGGCTGTTTGCTGATGGGACAATTAGTAAGCAGGAAGAATACTGGCTCCAAGTATTCAAAGGAGAAATTCCTTTGCTTAATATGCCGCTAGACTACCCTAGGCCAGCTATACAGAGTTTTGAGGGAGATGTGATCAGTTTCAAAGCAGGCAAGGAGCTTGCTGTTAAACTGAACAAACTTGCAGTGAATAATGGTGCCACGCTCTACATGGTACTTTTAGCTTCATACAATGTCCTTTTATCCAAGTACACCGGACAGGAAGATATTATAGTTGGAAGTCCCGTTGCAGGAAGGCCGCATACTGATCTTCAGGACGTTATTGGTATGTTTGTAAACACGCTAGCCATGAGGAATCACCCTCAAGGTGGAAAGACTTTTGTGGACTTCCTTAATGAAGTAAGAGAAAACTCCTTAAGGGCTTACGAAAACCAAGATTACCAATTTGAAGAACTGGTAGATAAGCTTAACCTGGAAAGGGATCTGGGCAGAAATCCACTTTTCGATACTATGTTTGTACTGCAAAATATCGAGGCATCAGAAGTGAAGATGGATGGGCTAAGGTTTATGCCCTATGACAGTGAAGTAAGAATATCCAAGTTTGACTTGACTTTAAACGCTGAGGAAACAGAGGACGGTATTGTATTTGAATTGGAGTATGCTACCAGGTTGTTTAAGAAAGAGTCAGTTATAAGGCTTATTGCCCATTACCTTAATGTATTGGAAGAGGCAGCAGCCTTTCCTGAAAAAAGGCTATTAGAAATTGATATGCTGTCACAAGACGAAAAACATCAAATATTATATGAATTTAATAATACAAAAGCAGGATACCCTCGGGAAAAGACCATCCATCAGATTTTTGAGGAACAGGTGGAACGGACACCCAATAATATTGCTGTAGTGTTTGAAGATAAACAGCTGACTTATAGGGAGCTAAACGAAAAGGCAAACCAAC
>NZ_JAAMNS010000034.1:0-6240 GCF_011066175.1 Paenibacillus sp. EKM211P | reverse complement strand
GACGGAAACGGTGGCACGGTGGATACGCAGTTCAACGTGACGATCACACCGGTGATTCCCGAAGCCGTGAACCATGCCCCGATGGTGGAAACGTCGATCAGCAATGTAACGACAGGAGCCGCAGACGGCATCAAGACCGTGAGCTTTGCAGATGTGTTCGCAGATGAAGACAGCGACGCGCTGACATACACTGCAACTTCGACAGATACAGGCGTGGCGACAGTAGCGATAAACGGAAGCGATCTGAAAATAACGCCAGTGAACGCGGGTACAGCCACGATTACGGTAACGGCAAATGACGGAAACGGCGGCACAGTGGATACGAATTTCACTCTAACGGTGACTCCTCCACCTGCTGTTAATCATGCTCCTGTTGTTCAAAGCACGATTAATGATATTTCTACAGAAGCAGGTGCTATGGACACAACTATTGGACTTGCTTCAACTTTTGCGGATGAAGATTTGGACTCGCTAACGTATTCCGCTGATTCATCGGACCCTGGCGTAGCAACGGTTTCCGTTACAGGCGATCAACTGATTATTACTCCGCTAGCAGTCGGGAGTGCTACAGTAACAGTCACCGCAGATGATGGAAAGGGGGGAACCGTTCAAACGATCTTCCAAGTCACTGTTGGAGAAAAGAAAGGACTTTTCTTCTCCGAGTTGGCATGGGGGGAGGGCGACCCTATGATGCAGATTATTGAGCTTTATAATGCGGGTTCAGAGAGATTGGATGCTTCAAAAATTAGAATTGAACGTAGTGGCGGTGGAGATCCGATCGAAATAAGTCAAGACGCAGGTGCTTTTATTCAAGGTAGAGCTACTTTTGTGATAGGAGAAACCATGTTTTTTGGTGATGTGTATGTAGATTACTCCACGGGTATGGAATTTTATAACGATGATTCAGCACCTGTCACTTTATCACTCTATTACGATAATCAGTTGATTGATACGGCGGTGTTTCAGCCTCATACCACTATAGCTAGACAATCCGGTGTTACCCATGGAAATGCAGGCCACTACGAGGAAAGTGAATGGATTGATGAAGGAATCGATTATACGGATAATATCGGCGTCTTTAGCAGTGAAGCACCATAATGAATAAAAAGAATAGAGGGAACATCATGAGTTCTAAACCTAATAAATGGCTGATTACATTAGCTTTGGCTGCACTTGTTGCTCCAACAGCTTTGCAGACGATCGCATCTGCTGCCAGTGATGCATCAAATGGAGCAGCTCTGGCCAGCCAGCCTTTTAAAGACATCAATAATGTTGCTTCTAAGCAAAAGACAAGCATCCTCCAAGCCATTGAAGCTGGGCTTCTGCGTGGAGACCCATCCGGATCTTTTCGGCCAACGGATTTGTTGACTCGTCAAGAAATGGCGGTTCTATTAACTCAAGCTCTGCAACTCTCTATTTCTAAAGCAGCAAGCAGTAGCTTTTCGGATGTAGACTCGAAAAGTTGGTCGAGTCCCTATATTGAGGCTGTACACCGTGCAGGACTCATGAATGGAGACGACGGCAACAAATTCAGACCCAAAGCGGTAGTGACCAGAGAGGAGGCGGCGGTACTGCTTATGCGGGCCGCCGGGCTTCCTATCACAGCTGACGCCACGGATTCTGCTAAACTTACTGATTGGAATCGGGTTAGCCCGTGGGCACGTCCTTACGTAAATACGGCTTTACAGTCGGGTTCCATGGAAACGGATCAATCCGCTTTCAAACCTAAATCGTCTGTTCAGCGTCAAGATATAGCCCAGTATATGATGTCTACCTTTTTCCCTAAGGACCATGTTGTCCAACTCCAAAAAGTGGAGGATGGAAAGGCTTGGATTAACGGGATTGAATATAAACTTTCGGATTCAGTTAAAGGAATCTTGCAAACCTCTAACCAGGAGATTCTCAAAGGAGCAGACATTCAATTTGTAGCATCACAGCGGACCATTGAATCGATCACCAAACTAGTCATCCATGCGAGCGGGCAAGCCCCGATAGGGCAAGCTTCCGAATTCAGTGGTAATCTTGTATTAGATGGTCATAACTCTACGATTGACGGAGATTTAACTATTGACGGTGATTACATTTCAGTTATGAATTTGAATGTCAAAAATAGCTTTACAGTTACGTCAAGCCTTGGACATGATTTCTATGCCTCTAAATTTACGGTACAAGGAAAAACATATATTCAGGGTGGTGACCAGAACACCGTATTATTTGATGCATCTGAGCTGAAGGATGTCGAGGTCTCCAAACAGGATGTCCACGTTGTCATTCAAGGGAATTCGACGGTGGATCAAATGACATTGACTTCCAATGCAACGATTGAAAATGATTCATCCTCAACGATACAGCATATGAATGTTCTTGCCGGTGCCCAGCAGGTAGAGTTGCAGGGGACTATTCAGCAAGTGTCGGTCAACAGTGATCAGTCCGTAGCTCTGACAGGCAAGGCCTCCATTAATACATTGGCTGTGAACAGTTCCACCCCGGTCAGTTTGGAGGTAGCTGGAAGCATTTCAAATTTACAAGTAAATAACTCTGCAGCAAATATTAGTGTAAGCTCCTCCAGCCAAGTCACGAATACTTCATTTGCAGCAGGTGTGTCCTCTTCGACGGTATCAGGAGTCACTACAACTTCTTCTGGTAGCTCGCGTTCTACGGTTGTGACCAATACAGCGCCGAAGTTAGTGACCAAATATGACGATCAGGCCGTAACGGTGGGCGATTCTGAACTTCAAATTAACTTGCTTGGTCATTTTACGGACGAGGAGCAGTCCGAGCTCAAATATACGGCAGTGTCGTCTAGTACAAAAATCAGTACAGTTCGAGTAGAGGGAACAAATCTATTTATTAAGGCTGTTGGCAAAGGGACTGCGACCATTACGATCGCCGCAGATGACCAGGCCGGGAAGAAAGCGGGTGCGAATTTCAAAGTCCGTGTCAATGAATCTCCTGTTTCATCGGGTATCCCTGATCAAAGCAAGCAGTTAGGGAGCGGCGACGTAACCTTATCTTTAGGATCGTTTTTTACGGATTCTGAAAATGATCCTATGACCTATGAGGTTGCGATCGATGATCCTTCCATTGCCACCTTTACCTTGACTGGTGATCAATTGGTATTAACTCCGGCAACTGTAGGACATGCCCAAGTTACCGTCAAGGCATCCGATGGTCGGGGAGGCAGCGCAAGTCAGCCGTTTCAATTGGCGGTAACTGCAGTACCTAATCAAAATTCAGTTGTAAATCAGAAACCAGGCAACCAAACGCTCACTGTTGGCGATGCGGACTACATCCTGGATTTATCCCCGGTATTCCTTGATCCGGATAGCAACCCGCTAACCATCTCGGCAGAATCCTCGGATCCGTCCATTGCGACGGTCTCTATTAACGGAAACCAGGCTACGGTTCATGCGGTTTCCTCAGGAACAGCAAACATCCAGCTAAAAGCGGCAAATGGCCGTGGAGGCGAGGTTAAGACCAATTTTGATATTACCGTTAATGAACCTCCGGCATCCCTGGGAATTCCGGATCAAACGAAACAAATCAATTCAGGCGACATTCAGTTATCTTTAAACAACTTCTTTACCGACCATGAGCAGGATACGTTATCATACAGCATTGATATTTCCGATTCTTCGGTTGCGACTGCAGTGCTGAATGGGGACGCGCTTACCATTACACCGTTAAAGATTGGCAGCACAGTAGTATCCGTTAAAGCATCCGATGGCCATGGAGGCAGCACAAGCCAGTCATTCCAATTGGAAGTAACCGCTGTTCCTAACCAAAATCCGGTTATAGATCAGAAGCCGGATAATCAGACACT
The DNA here is from genome assembly GCF_011066175.1 of Paenibacillus sp. EKM211P. Taxonomy (NCBI): domain Bacteria; kingdom Bacillati; phylum Bacillota; class Bacilli; order Caryophanales; family Paenibacillaceae; genus Paenibacillus; species Paenibacillus sp. EKM211P. The sequence goes on along the minus strand of NZ_JAAMNS010000034.1, from coordinate 2,417 downwards.
GATTTTAGGCAATGCAGATTATATCCTGGATTTATCTTCTGTATTCCACGATCCCGATGGCGATCCTGTGGATGTTTCGGTAGAATCGTCGAATTCATCAGTTGCTGCTGTATCCGTTAACGGATACCAAGTCACCGTCCATGCAATTTCTTCAGGAACAGCAACGATTCAGCTTAAAGCAGAAGATGGTCGCGGGGGCGAGGTCACTACTGATTTTGATGTTACTGTCAATGAATCCCCAGTTTCGTCAGGGATTCCGGACCAGATAAAAGAAATAAATACAGGCAATATTCAATTGTCCTTAAACGATTTCTTTTCCAGTCCTGATAGCGATATTTTAAATTACGATGTTAGTGTTTCTGACCCGACTGTTGTGACGGCTGACGTTTATGGGGATTTGCTCACTCTTACACCGTTAACGATCGGTAGCACATTAGTATCGATCAAAGCAACAGATGACCGAGGAGGGCAAGTGATCGAAACTTTTAAAGCCACTGTCACGGCTGGAACTCCAGAGAATCAGAATCCAGTAGAAACTAAACCTGCCGACCAATCGCTTACTATAGGTGGTGAGGTTTACTCACTCGACTTAGGTTCCGTTTTTACTGATCCTGATGGTGATACGTTGACTTTTAAGGCCACCTCTTCTGATCCGTCCGTTGCTTCGGCGGAAATCGCTGGAGCTCAGTTGAAAATTCAGGCACTAAGTGCAGGAACGACAAGCATAGAAATTACGGCTATGGATGGTCGTGGAGGGGAAACTTCAACCAGCTTCCAGGTCAATGTCCAATCATCCGGCTTGCCTAACCCGTCTTCTAATCAGCCGCCTCAAGTAGAAGCGGTCATTTATGAACAAGTGTTGACTGCAGGAGTTACGAATGCAAGAAGCTACGACTTATCTCAATTGTTCAGTGATGCTGACGGGGATGCCTTGACGTTTACTTCTACTGTTGAATCAAGCGGTATGGTAAATGCAGAGGTTAACGGATCAACGCTGACTCTTACTCCAGGTAATCAGGCAGGAAGTACCAAGGTAACGATTACTGCGGATGATGGGCATGGCGGAAAAGCCACCTATAATTTTCAGGTAACGAATGCCCCTCTTGCAACGAATGGAATTATTCAAATCCGGACTAAGCAAGGGGTCAAAGATCCGATTACTTATGACATGTCAACAGTGTTCCCAGGTGAAACTTCATTTAAAATCTATTCGGGTACGGCAGATTCTACCTTTACTGGACCAACCCCTCTTAATGGGACGGTTTGGACGTGGAACGGGGGTGTTTTTCAATACTTCTGGGTAATCGGAGCAAACGGATCTGCTACTGTATTTCAAGTGATCTCAAATCCTCAAGGACCGGAGGAACTGTATTTCTCTCAGTATCTATCCTTGGATAAAACCCGTACTGCCATTGAGCTGTTTTACAATCCGGTAGGAGATACTTCTAAGCCTATAGAAAATGCAGGATACTCACTTGAGATTCATCAATACAATTTAGCTACAAATACTCCTAAAGTGTGGAGCCAGCCTATTAATTCGTTTTACAAAGGCATGCCTTATATATATATCGATTCCATCTTTTATGACTTTTTCGATATTATTCCTGCGACATACTATAATGATGAGATAATGTTATTAGAGACAGATAAAAACGTAACGACAGGCTATGTTCTGAAAAAGAACGGCGTAACGATCGACGTCTTAGGTGATCCTGACGGCGAAACGCAATTTATGCCGAATAACGGGACTATTATCCGAAAATCGGGGATTAAGTCCGGTTCCTCCTCTTATAACCTTCCGGGAGAGTGGAACTCTTATCCAAGTGGAACGCTCCAATATTTTAGTCATCATACTCCATAACATTTTGTTAAATTAACGGGAAGCCGGCGATTTTTTCGTCGGCTTTTTTCTTATATTTTTTCAGATTTTAATCCTCTTACTTTGTGCTTCCTTAAAAGGCAGTAGAAGTGCATAACCATTATCGGTTTTGGAGTTTGTTTTTGATTTTAAATTAAACTTAAAATTTTTTTAATAAAACACTTGCTAAATGATTTCATTATGTGATATATTTTTATTCCGGCCAATTAAACAAGATATTTTGCCGGGTAGCTAATAAGCAGAATGGATTTGAAGGAAGAAGTACTTCTCGAAAAAAAGTTATTGCAAAATTAGTTCGAATGTGATAATATATAAAAGTTACTGTTGAGATTGAATTGACATCAAGAGACAGTGTTTGATCTTTGAAAACTGAACAACGAGTGAGTACGGATTTTATTTATAAAATCCAATGCTGAAATTTTGGTGCATGCCATCTGGCTGTATGAAATGGAAGCGAAAAAGAGATATTTTATCTCGTCAGTTTCAAAATGAGCTAATCGCTCTTTCTATATTGTTTCATCTTCGGTTCTTCTCCTTG
>NZ_JAAMNS010000033.1:0-6915 GCF_011066175.1 Paenibacillus sp. EKM211P | reverse complement strand
AAAAACCGGACACTGGTTCCCAGTCTGCATGCCCAGGAACTGAATCCGAACATTCCTTTTGAGCAGACGCCGTTTGTTGTCCAGCAGGAGCTGGAGGAATGGAAGCGGCCAGTGGTTGAGCTCGATGGAGAGACACGGGAATACCCGAGAATGGCGGGGATTTCATCGTTTGGAGCAGGAGGCGCCAATGCTCATGTCATCATCGAAGAGTACGTTCCGGAAGAGCAGGCGCCAATCTGTGTGACAGCTCACAATCCTGTGATTATCGTATTGTCAGCCAAAAATGAGGAACGACTGAAACAGCAGGTCGAGAGATTGCTGTCCGTGATCGGGAAAGGAGAGGTCACAGAGGGCAATCTGGCCGATGCAGCCTACACGCTCCAGGTAGGACGTGAAGCGATGGAAGAACGCCTGGCGGTCATTGCTGAATCGATGCCGAAACTGGTGGAAAAGCTGCAAAGATTCTTGGAAGGCCACGACGGGATTTCCGAGCTGTATCGAGGACAGGTCAAGCGAAACAAAGAGGCACTGTCCGCACTGTTAGAAGATGAAGATATGGAAAAAACGATCGCTGCCTGGATCGGGAAACGGAAATACGCGAAGATAGTGGATCTGTGGGTAAAGGGACTGGCGATGGACTGGAGCATGCTTTATGGAGATGCCAAGCCGCAGAGAATAAGCTTGCCAGCCTATCCTTTTGCAAAGGAGCGGTATTGGATCACGGATATTAAAACCAAGCAGGCTTCCATTGAATCTACCAAATCTGTACAGTCAACAGATATATTTGTTGATCAAAGAACACCTGAGACAGCGGCAAATATTTCGCAAAAGTATGAAAAAGAAAGCGAAGATCCAAATTCCGAAGCTATTCCTTCGTATATCCAGAATATTCAGAGCCATATTTCCACCAGTGTCAAAATGAAGAAGATGCCAGATATTTCTTATCTAGCGGCTGAATACGAAAGAATTCCTTCGACTATGGTCGACAACCAAGCTTACTCGGAACAGGATGGGACGACGCGAGGGACTAATCGGATGAGGAGGCTTACAGATGAAGGAAATGAATGATGTCTTATGCAAATTGCTATGGGGTTATTTGCAATTGATGGGATTATGCCCCTATGCACATATGGACAAGAAAGCTATGATTAATGATTTTAAAACCAAAACAGCATTGCTGAATTTATATGATCGCTGGCTTGAAGAAAGCATAGAGGTATTGGCGCGGAATCATTATTTTTACCGTAAAGGAGACTCTTATAGCGTAACGGATACAGCTTTGGTTGATCTGCAGGCTGTATGGAAGGAATGGGAATTGAAGAAAGGGGAATGGCTGAAAAATCCGGATCTCTCGGCCTGGGTTGTACTCGTAGAATCAACATTGCGCAAGCTGCCGGAAATTTTGACCGGAAACATACCTGCCACTGACATTGTTTTTCCTCAGTCCTCTATGAAGCTGGTAGAAGGTATATATAAAAATAGTCCTGCAGCAGATTACTTTAATGAAGTGCTGGGGGATATTGTAGTTTCCTACTTGAATGAACGGCTTAAGCATGACCCGTCAGGGTCGATTCGAATTATTGAAATTGGTGCAGGCACTGGAGGAACCAGCGCTATGCTCTTCCGGAAGCTTCGACCTTATCAGGAGCATATTCGTGAATACTGTTATACCGATAAATCAAGAGCATTTTTATTGCATGCGCAAAAAGAGTACGGCCCGCAAAATCCTTACCTGACTTATAAAATTTTTAATGTGGAAGAGTCGGCTGTGGGACAAGATATCGACACGGGCGGATATGATATTGCAATTGCCACCAATGTCCTGCACGCTACGAGGAACATTCGGCAGACATTAGGCAATGTCAAAGCATCGCTGCGAAAAAACGGCCTGATTCTTATCAATGAAATCAGTGGAAACTCGCTGTTAAACCACCTAACCTTTGGTCTGCTGGAGGGATGGTGGCTTTATAATGACCCCGAGCTGCGTATTCCAGGCTCTCCCGGTTTATACCCTGAACGTTGGCAGGAGGTATTGGAAAGCGAGGGGTTCCGGTCTGTCTTCTTCCCCGCTCAGGATGCGCATGAAATAGGCCAGCAAATTATTGTAGCTGAAAGCGATGGTATACTTCGGGATCAACAGAAGTTTGAACCTGGCAAGCCTCCATTGAAACAGCGTGACACAGGGATTCAATCAGCTGCTGATGTTACTGAAGAGAGGGCTGAAGAGCATGTCAGGGAGCTTATTGTAGAGAAGTTGGCAGAGGCCTTGAATGTGGACTTTTCTATGATTGATGTCCATGAGTCATTCGCAGATTATGGCCTGGACTCTATTCTTGGCGTCAACTTTGTACAGGATGTTAATCAGGGGCTGGGCATTCATTTGCAGACTACAGACATCTTTGATTACAGTTCGGTCAAACAACTGACGTTATACATTTTAGGCCAATTCGGCGACATCGTTTTACCAGTTTTGGGACACAATGCTGATCCCATAGAGGATGGTAAAGATACAAGCCGTGAAACCCAAGCGCCTAAGGAAAAGGAATATATGTTTAATCCGGTTCAAACGGCAAGTGCATCGATTGAGCCAGAAAGACCTAAACAGGAGAATACAGGAAAAAGCTTGGCGCAAAGAGAGCCGATTGCGATTATTGGAATGAGCGGGCGGTTTGCCGGGTCTGACAATGTAGATGAGCTTTGGAATCACCTTAAGAATGGCGACGATTTAGTAAAAGAGGTAACTCGGTGGGATCTTTCGAAATACCAGGAAAAAAATACGAGTTACTGCAATTATGGAAGCTTTTTGGAGGATATTGATAAGTTCGATCCGCTTTTTTTCAATATTTCCGGACTGGAAGCAACTTACATGGATCCGCAGCAGCGGTTGTTTCTCGAGGAAGCATGGCATGCTCTAGAGGATGCAGGTTATGCGGGTACAGGGATGGATGGGCGTCGGTGCGGAGTTTATGTAGGCTGTGCCGAAGGCGATTACCAGCGATTGCTGGGTGAAGACCTGCCACCGCAAGCACTGTGGGGACATATGGGCTCCGTGATTCCCGCCAGAATTTCCTACTACTTGAATCTTCATGGGCCGGCGATAGCTGTAGATACAGCTTGTTCGAGTTCGCTAGTTGCCACCCATCTTGCTTGCCAAAGTTTATGGTCTGGAGAAACGGATATGGCTTTAGCTGGCGGGGTGTATATTCATACAACCCCTCGTTGCTATTTATACGGTGACAGAGCAGGAATGCTGTCTCACACAGGGCACTGTTATACCTTTGATGACAGGGCAGACGGAATGGTTCCAGGAGAGGCTGTTGGCGCTGTTGTACTCAAACGGCTTGAGGAAGCAGTTGCCGATGGTGACCACATCTATGGGGTAATTTTAGGCTCAGGAATCAATCAGGACGGTACCACGAATGGACTTACTGCACCAAGCCAGAAGTCTCAGGAGCGACTGGAGCAATATGTGTACGATACTTTTCATATCCATCCAGAGCAAATCCAATTGGTGGAAGCACATGGGACAGGTACCAAATTGGGAGATCCAATTGAATATCAGGCATTGACGCGAACATTTAGAAAGTATACGGACAAGAAGGGATTTTGCGCGATCGGGTCCATCAAAACGAATATCGGTCATACGCAAATTGCGGCAGGAATCACAGGAGTAATTAAGCTGTTATTGTCATTAAAGCATGAGCAGATTCCGCCTTCACTTCATTTCCAATCAGGCAATTCTAATATTCAGTTTGCGGACAGTCCTTTTTATGTCAATACGCAGTTGCAGAATTGGCTGATTGAGCCTGAAGCCAGACGCTGTGCTGCGGTCAGCTCCTTTGGTGCCAGTGGTACTAATGCCCACCTGGTCATCGGAGAGGCTCCACATACGAAACGAAGACATTGCGAAAAGCCGGCTTATTTCATTCCGCTGTCCGCCCGGACTTCGCAACAATTACGCCGTCAGGTGGAGCAACTGATTGCCTATTGCGAACAGGAGCCTGAGGCAGACTGCGGTAACATGAGTTATACATTATTGCTTGGGAGAAAGCACTGCAATCATCGGCTTGCATGTGTTGCCCGCAATCAAGGTGAGCTTGTCATGTCCCTTAAAAGGTGGCTGGAAAAAGGCAATTCTTCTCAAGTTTATTATTCTGAACTACACGAAAAAGACCAACGCATTCAAACGTCATTGAAGAGATATGGAAATGAATGTATTCAAAACTGTCGCGAGTATTTGGAGCTTTTAACTACGATTGCGGATTTATATGTTCAGGGATATCCGTTAGACTTTGAGCGTTTGTTTTCAAATGAACCGTATTGCAGAATCCCACTACCGACTTATCCTTTTGCAAAAGAGCGGTATTGGGCGCCTGGGAATGAAACCCAAATGGCTAAAAGCATAAGTATAGAAAGTGAAACCAAATCAACGATTTCCAGAGCAGAGGCAAAACCTGTGGCTACATCTAGCCATACCCTGCTGCTGGAGCCAGTTTGGAAGGAGCAGGACGTATCGCCAGAGGTGGAAGCACCTACCTACGACCGCCGTATCATCTTGCTGTGTGAGCCGGACAAGGCTTTACCTGAACGGCTCGAAGCGCGATTGAACGGAGCAGCACAGATCTTGGCCTTCTCATCCGGGAAGAGCCGGGTGGATGAGCGGTTTCAGGCCTATGCAGTTCAGGCCTTTGAGAGCATCCAGGGCCTGCTCAAAGACAAGCCTGCCGGAAGGGTGCTGGTTCAGCTTGTCGTGACGGCGGCTGGAGAAGGGCGGCTCTTTTCAGGACTTTCGGGTCTGCTGAAGACCGCCCGACTGGAAAATCCAAAACTCATCGGCCAATTGATCGAAGTGGAACAGGGAGAATCTGCGGAAAGCATGCTGGCGAAGCTGGAGGAAAACAGCCGCAGTCCGGTGGATGGATGGATTCGCTATGAGGGTGGTCAACGCAAAACCGCTTGCTGGAGCAGGTTCGAGTCGTCTCGGCCAGAAGAGAAGCTGCCATGGAGAGACGGTGGCGTGTATCTCATTACCGGCGGCTCTGGCGGCCTGGGGCTGCTTGTTGCCGAAGAACTGGTTCGGCGCACCCAAGCAGCAACCTTGATCCTGACAGGCCGCTCGCCACTGGACGGCAACAGACAAACCCGGCTGAAGGAGCTGGAGTCCTTAGGAGCCAGAGTAGTGTACAAGCAGGGGGATATCACCGACAGGAACACGGTTACCAGCCTGCTGGAAAGCATTCAGAAAGAATTCGGGCGTGTTCACGGGATTATCCACTGCGCTGGGATCATTCACGATAACTTCATTCTCAAGAAAAGCAGGGAAGAATTTATCGAGGTGCTGGGACCGAAGGTCCAAGGGCTGGTCCATCTAGATGAGGCGAGCAGCGGTCAGGATCTGGACTTCTTCGTGCTCTTTTCCTCCATCTCGGGCAGTATGGGCAATCCGGGACAGGCCGATTATGCCACCGCCAACGCCTTTATGGATGCGTACGCAGCATACCGGAATACCCTGGTGGAAGCCCAGCAACGGCGGGGCCGGACGCTATCCATCCGCTGGCCGCTGTGGAAAGAAGGCGGGATGAGGATTGACGCGGACACAGAAAAACTCATGAGACAGAACATGGGCCTTACGCCTCTACAGACCGAGTCGGGCATTCAGGCGTTGTACCAATGCCTGACCTCAAGCAAGGATCAGGTGATGGTCTTGGAAGGAGAGCCTGAGAAAATCGAGGCCTATCTGGCGAAAGCCGTCTCGCAGGCCGGTATCCGTGCGATACAGGCATCTGCGCCGAAGCTGGATGCGGGTTTACTGTACGATAAAACCTTGTATCATCTCAAGGCGCTATTGGGAGAGGTGACCCGTCTGAGCGTCGGTAGCATTGAAGCCCAAGAACCGCTAGAGCGTTATGGGATTGATTCGATTATGATTACCCAGCTCAATGCCAAGCTGGCAGAATCCTTTGGCGAGCTATCCAAGACGCTGTTTTATGAGTATCAGACCTTGCGTGCCTTGGCGGAATATTTGGTGTCGGAATACGCACCGGAGTGCATGCAGTGGGTTGGAATGAGTCTGGACAAGGAACAGGTAGAGGAAACGGCTGCGACAGCCCGGTACGCTGAAGAAGAAAGCACGCCAGTTGCGGAGACGGTGGCAACGAAGTCCAGCCGTAGCTATGTGAAGCCTGTTCGAAGCTGTGCGGAGTCTGTCGCAGAGGAAACACGAGAGCCGATCGCCATCATTGGTATGGCAGGAAAGTATCCAGGTTCGAGGGATATGAATGAATATTGGGAAAATCTCAAGGCAGGGAAGGATTGTGTCAGCGAAATCCCGCAGGAACGCTGGAAACTAGAAGGATTCTTCCATCCTGATAAAGAGGAAGCGGCTTCACATGGCAAAAGCTATAGCAAGTGGGGGGGCTTTATCGAGGGATTTGCTGAATTCGACCCATTGTTTTTCAATATTGCACCGCGGGAAGCACTTAGCATGGACCCTCAGGAACGGCTGTTTATTGAAGCCTGCTGGGAAGCGATGGAGGACGCGGGCTACACCAGAGAAGAGCTTGCGGTACGACATAACAGCCGTGTAGGTGTGTTTGCGGGAATTACCAAAACAGGATTTGATTTATATGGTCTTGATCTGTGGAGGAAGGGAGCGCAAATATTCCCTCACACTTCCTTTAGCTCAGTAGCCAACCGGATTTCGTACCTGTTTAATTTGCAGGGGCCGAGCATGCCAGTGGATACGATGTGTTCATCCTCATTGACCGCGATTCATGAAGCGTGTGAGCATCTGTACCGCGGAGAATGCGAGTTGGCCATGGCAGGAGGAGTGAACCTGTATCTGCATCCGCTGAGTTATGTCGGACTTTGTGCGAATCAGATGCTGTCCGTAGACGGACAGTGCAAGAGCTTCGG
>NZ_JAAMNS010000032.1:0-10183 GCF_011066175.1 Paenibacillus sp. EKM211P | reverse complement strand
GAGAAACTGTACCGCTCGGGCGACTTGGCGGCTTGGCTGCCGGACGGCAACATCGAATACCTGGGCCGGATCGATCATCAGGTGAAAATCCGCGGGTACCGGATCGAGCTGGACGAAATCGAGACGCAGCTGCTGAAGATCGCCGCCGTTCAAGAAGCCAAGGTGCTCGACCGCGACGACGCGAACGGCCAAAAGCAGCTTGTCGCTTACTACGTCGCGGAAACGAGGCTGGCGGTGCATGAACTCAAGGAGGAGCTCGCCAAGCAGCTTCCGGGGTATATGATTCCTTCGCACCTCGTGCAGCTTTCGCGGATGCCGCTGACCCCGAACGGGAAAATCGACCGCAAAGCGCTGCCCGCGCCGGAGGAAGCCGCGGCCCGAGGAGCGGAATATGTCGCGCCGAGAACGCTGCTCGAAATGAAGATCGCCCGCGTCTGGCAGGATACGCTTGGCGTTCCGCAGGTCGGCGTAAAGGATAACTTTTTTGAGTTGGGTGGCAATTCGTTAAGTCTGATGAGGCTCGTTCAAGCCGTTTACGATGAAACGGGCATTGAGATACCGCTAAACCGCCAATTCCATAATGTAACAGTTGAAGCCATGGCTTTCGGAGAGGGGGACCTGGGCCTGGATAAAGGGGGAGACTCCTTCATTAAGCTGAATAAAGTAGGAAATCTGAATGTGTTCTGCTTCCCTCCGGGCAGCGGCTTCGGCATCGGTTACCGAGAGCTCGCAAGCAGGCTCGACGGTCGGTCCGTGCTCTACAGCATTGATTTTATCGACGATGCCGTCGATTACGAGGCCATGCTGAACCGTTATGTGGACGAGATCGTCCGCATCCAGCCGGAAGGACCTTACGTGCTGCTCGGCTACTGCTTCGGAGGAAACCTGACGTTCGAGGTAGCCAAAACGATGGAGAAAAGAGGGTATTCCGTAACAGACGTGCTTATGGTGGACTCGTGGATTAAGCACACGCTGACGCCTTCCGAAACGTCGGAGAAAGAGCTTGAAGAAACGCTTGCCGATTTCGACGAAGAAGAGAAGGAACTAATGAGCAACCCGCTCGTGCGGGAGCGGGTTCATCGGAAGGTCAAAGCGACCTTGGCGTACGAAGCGCAACTCATTAATTCCGGCACGATCCCGGCCAGGATTTACGAACTGATTGCGAAGGACAGCGAAGCGTTCCGCCTGGAGCACCAATTGCCTTCCTGGCAGGGGGCAACGACGCAAGCTTACGCCGATTACCGGCTGGAGGGCGCGCACGAGGAATTGCTGGAACTCGCGCGCGTGGACGAAACGGCCGTCGTCATCCGGGACATCTTAGAGCAAGTCAAGCGGCAGATTGAAGCGGAGGCCGGTGTACTGCATGGAAGCTGACCGACAGCCGTCTGTTCAAGAACAAGGCACAGCGGCGCCTTTCAAGCGCCAAACCGCTTACGCCGCCTGGAAAGCGTTCCGCTGGCTGATGTCCTATGTAAGCCGTCACAAAGGCTGGATGATCGTCGGTGTCTTGTCCGCGATTGCCGCCGCCGTTATTGAGATATGGACGGGAGGTTTGATCGAGCAGCTGACCACCCAGGCCGAGAAGGGGGCGGGGCCAATCGTTCTGCAAATCGTGTACGCGGTCTTTGTGGTCATCTTGATCGGTGTGCCGGCGAAGTTTTTCATGAGCTTCGGCGTGGAGCGAAGCAGCGCCTCTGCGGTGCAGGATATCCGCAACCATGTCATGCGTCATATCGGTAAACTCCCGGTCTCCTATTTAGAAAAGCAGCACTCCGGCGATGTCTTGTCGCGGATCAACAACGACCTGCAGCTCATCCAGCAGTTTATGATTCGGGACCTCGCCCAGTGGTTTTATCATCCGCTGTTGTTCATCGGCTGTTTCGCTTATTTGCTCTACCTCCAATGGGAGCTGATGCTGTACAGCCTGCTGTTATTTCCCGTAGCGCTGCTGGTTTCCCAGTGGATCGGCAAGCAGTTGGAGCGGTTGACGGAGGAAGCCCAGGCGAACATGGGCCGAATGAACGTCAACCTCCAGGATACGCTTGGGGGTATGCCTATTGTAAAAAGCTACCTGCTATCCGGCATGTTATCTCGCTCCTACCAAGTGCTGCTGCAATTGACGGCCCAAAAAAAGCTGGCCGTGAAAAAGCGGGAAGCCTGGGTCAACCCGCTGCTTTCCACGTTGATGATCAGCCCGATCATTTTCGCCGTCAGTTACGGAAGCTATTTGATCTACAAAGGGCAGCTAGGTGCGGGAGAGCTGATCGCCTTCCTGTACTTGCTGAATCTGTGTCTGGAGCCGCTGGAGCATATTCCCGAGCTCATCACGCGGACGTTCGAAATGGCCGGTGCCCTGAGAAGGGTCTCCGAAATCGTCGAGCAGCCGACCGAAACGGAAAATGGCCGCTCGCTTTCGAAAGCGAGCGCCGCCCCCATCGAGTTTCAGAACGTAAACTTCGGGTATGAGGAGAGCTCCCCGATCCTGCGGAATGTTAGCTTCTCGGTGCCGGAAGGGAAGACGATCGCGCTTGTCGGAGCGAGCGGCGGAGGGAAGAGCACGGTGTTTAAGCTTGTATGCGGCTTTTATCCGCTTCCGAAGGACCAGGGCGAGATCCGCGTGTTCGGCAGCCTGATCCACGGCGCCGATCCGGAGCAGCTTCGGTCGCATTTTTCTGTGGTAACTCAGGATTCGTATTTGTTTAGCGGCACGATCGCTGAAAATATCGGCTACGGGCGGGAAGTAGCGTCGATGGACGAGATTATCGAATCCGCCAAAGCCGCTCAGGCGCATTCCTTCATTATGCAGCTTCCCGACGGCTACCAGACGTATGTCGGAGAGCGCGGAGGCTTTTTGTCCGGCGGGCAGCGCCAGCGCATTGCAATGGCCCGGGCTTTTCTGAAGGATGCTCCCGTTCTGCTGCTGGACGAGCCAACGTCGGCTCTTGATCCGGAGTCGGAAAGCGCGGTTCAGGAAGCGCTGGGCGTATTGATGAAGCAGCGAACGACGATGATTATTGCCCACCGGCTTTCTACAGTACAAAACGCCGACGAAATTTGGGTCATGGAACAGGGGAGTATTGTTGAAAAGGGCACTCATGAACAATTGCTGAAGATGAAGGGACTGTACGCCCAGTCGTACTATCAGGAATTTACCGAGTCTGCCGAACGCAGGGAGGTGGCGTACACATGAAAAAGGGCGGATGGCTCTCGCAAGTGAAAGAACTAAGCTACTTGCTGATGTTTATGAACCGCAAGCGCAAAACCCAGTACGCCATTGGCCTGGCAGTGACGGCGCTCACCCAGACATTGTTCCTGATCGCCTTCAGCTTGGTCGTACATAACTTGGTTGATTTCGCCGTGTCCCGAGATACGTCCCTGATAGTGGAAGCCTTTATTATTTTGGGCGCGGCCTTGTTCCTGGAAAATGTGATTTCTCCCTGGTTCATTTACTTATACCAGCGCAGTGTCGAGCTGACTGTGCTGAATATCCGCGAACGTCTTTATGAAAAGCTGTGCCGGGTGCGGCCGAGATTCCTGGAGCAGACGCACCATGGGGACTTGCTGTCGCGGGTGAACAACGACGTAACGACCGTTGAGTTTACATTCTCGCAGGTTTACTTTGTTTTGCTGCTTCAAGTTGTCTTTTGCATCGGCTCCATTGTCTCCATGGTGTTGATCGATTGGCGGTTTGCCGGCGTATCCTTCGTCATTCTGCTGCTGTCCTCCGTGGTCAGCCTGAAATTTGCGCGGGATATTCGCGCCTTGTCCGAACAAGGCTTGCAAACGCTCGGTAAAATGACCGAAAAATTCAAAGATTTTATGGGCGGCATTCAAATTGTGAAGCTGTTCCGCATCCGCACGATTTACGGCCAGTACGAGGCGTTGAACGAACAAATGACGCAGACGCTTCGGCAAACCGCGCAGAAGAACGGCATGCAGGCTGCGGTGAATCATTTTATCAGCTACGTCACGTTCTGCGGCATCATCGTCATCGGCAGTCTTCTTTATGCCTACGGACTGATGGGAATGGGAAGCGTCGCCGCCCTGGCGGTTTTGCAAGTGAATCTGACGCACGCCTTGTTGAACTTGGGGACGGTTCTGTCGATGACCCAAAATTCGCTCGCGGGCGCTCACCGGATTCAAGAAGTACTAAGAGAGGAAGAGGAACCGGAGCGTTTGGGATCTCCTCACAGCGAGCTCGTGTCGGAGGCTGCGGTGGAGTTTCGCGATGTGGAATTTTCCTATCAGGCGGATAAAAAGGTGCTTGTTGACATCTCCATGCAGGTGTTTCCCGGACAGGTCGCCGCTATCGTGGGGGCCAGCGGCAGCGGCAAAAGTACGCTGATCAAGCTGCTGCTCGGCTTTTATCCTGTGGACAGCGGAGAAATCCTGCTCCAAGGCAAACCGTTCGGCCATTACACGCTGGACGAAATCCGCAGGCAGATTGCATACGTTCCGCAGGAGCCGTTCTTGTTTACCGGCACAATTGAGGAAAACATCCGCTACGGCAACCTGGATGCAACGGATGAAGAAGTGATCGAAGCGGCCAAAGCGGCGTACGCTCACCATTTCATTCAGGAACTTCCTGAACAGTATAAAACGCCGGTGGGAGAGAGAGGAGCGTCGTTGTCGGGCGGACAAAGGCAGCGAATTGCGATCGCACGGGCGATTCTCAAAAACGCCCCGATTCTGCTGCTGGACGAAGCGACTTCCGCGCTGGATAACGAATCCCAGCATTGGGTACAGCAGGCCCTGAACGTATTGATGAAAGGGCGCACCACCATCCTGATCGCCCACCGTCTCAGCACCGTGGAACATGCGGATTTGATTACCGTCATGAACCAAGGGACGGTCGTCGAGCGGGGCTGCCATCAGGACCTGATTGCGCTCGGAGGTTATTACGCCCGGCTGTACGGCTAGACCCGCTTTACGGCGGGCGGCTTCTTGCTCGCGAATGCGACAGAGTCTTTTAGCAATCCAAGGTATGACTTTATAACCGGTAGTTACCAGAAAACGCAGACACGAAAAAGGAGGAAGAGTCCGAAGGAGCCGTTCCGGGAATGGCCTGCGCGGTTCTTCTAAGAGTGACTAAGTGACATCTAGGTACAAAGCCTATCTATAAAGAATCTCTAAACCGGGAGTGTGTCGATGTGAGAGAGGATACCAACGAGCAATATGGATTAACGCAAGCCCAGCGCCGAATATGGTTCATGGAAATTATGAATCCGGGAACGTCCATCACGATGCTTTCCGCGACCTACCAGATTACGGGCGAGATCAACACACAGCTTCTGAAGCAAGCGGCGGCAGAGATCGTCAAAACCTATGACGTTTTCCGAATCCGCATTAGCGGGGATTTGCAAAATCCAACGCAGTGGTTCGAAGAGCCGGAGAATGTCCAAGCTAGGATAAGCCGCCTCGAAATAGGCACAACCGAACAATTCTATGCTTGGGTGAAAGAAGTAAGCGAAAAACCGGCCAGCGTGTTCGACGAACACCTCTACCAATTTACGATTATCCATTTTGCGAACGGCCAAGTATGGCTCAATTTGACGGTAAATCATATTATCGCCGACGGCTTGTCCGTCAATGCTTTGCTGCATGCGGTGATGGAAAAATACCTGGAACTGCGCAAAGGCATCTCCAGCAGTTACCAGCCCCCTTCCTATCTAGATTATATTTCCTCGGAGCGTGAATATGAGCAATCGCAGCGTTATCAAAAAGGCAAGGAATACTGGCTGACAAAGTACAACACTTTGCCTGAAACGACCGGCATTAAATCGTATCCGCCATTCTCGATCGGCAGCGAATCCAATAAACTGTCCATCACTTTGGACGGTTCCCGGTATGAACGCATTCTGGCCTTCAGCGAACAATATCAGGTCAGCTTATATACGTTATTTTTGTCCGCCATGTACGCCTTATTGTACAAACTGACCGACAGCACCGATGTTCCGGTCGGCACGGTTTTCGCCAATCGCACCAGCAAGAAGGAAAAAGAAACGATCGGCATGTTTGTCAGCACTGTGGCTACGCGGATTTGTCTGAATCCAGACGGGCACGTACTTTCATTGATCCAAACGGTTTCCAAGGAAAATACGGCGGATCTGCGGTATCAGAAATACCCTTATAACCAATTGATCCAGGATTTACGCGAACAACACGGCCGCAACGATCTTTCGGGGCTGTTCCGCACGTCTCTGGAATATCTGCCTTTGAAAATCGTGGAGTACGAGGAAATCAAGGTACGCTTAGAGGCTCACTTCGCTAGGCACGAGATGGACGATTTGCTGCTGCGCTTCGACCATATGCTGAATGAAGGCCATGTAATTCTCCATGCTTCCTATCGTACGGGTCTGTTCGAGAAGGCCGAGATTGATCGGATTATGGAACAGTATGTAACCGTTCTGGACCAGTTTCTTCAGAGTCCCGAACTGCCGGTACGCGAGATTTCTCTGCTGAGCGATGAGGAGAGACACCGCATTCTCAATGTTTTTAACCCGCCGGTGGCAGGGCTGAGCGAGGGAGAAGCGTTTCATCGGTATGTTGAAAAGTTTGCTCGGGAAATTCCAGATCATCCGGCAGTCGTCTACATGGACAAACAGCTGACCTACGGCGAATTGAACGAACGCGCCGAGCGGCTGGCTTCTCTCCTTCGCGAACAGGGCGTGGGAAGGGAGACGATTACGGGGATCTGGGCGGAGCGTTCGGTGGAACTGCTGGTCGGGGTGCTCGCCGTTTGGAAAGCCGGCGGAGCCTATGTACCGCTGGACCCCGATTATCCCGCGGAGCGGATTGAGTACATGCTCAGCGATAGCGATGCATCGGTGCTGCTTACGCAGCGTCATCTGTTGGAGCGGGCCGGAGGTTGGTTGGCCGATGACCGGCTGAAGCTTCAAGCTGTCTATGCCATGGATGATGAACAGATTTATAACGGGGATGCCTTAGCCGTGGAATTTGAATCTGCCGACAGCGCCCCGCAAGACTTAGCTTATGTGATTTACACCTCGGGTACGACGGGACGCCCGAAAGGCGTCATGATTGAGCACGGTAGTCTCGTGAATACGGCGGATGCGTACCGTCGCGAGTACCGGTTGGATCAGTTTCCGGTGCGGCTGCTGCAGCTGGCCAGCTTCTCGTTTGACGTGTTTGTCGGAGACATCGCGCGGACGCTGTATAACGGAGGCACGATGGTGATTGTGCCGAAGGATGACCGGATTGATCCGAACCTCTTATACGGCTGGATTCGGGACCAAAACATTACGGTATTCGAATCGACGCCTGCGCTCATCCTGCCGTTCATGCAGCATATTTATGAAGAAGGGCTGGACGTTAGCTCCATGCAGTTGCTGATTACCAGCTCGGATGCTTGCAGTGTCACCGATTACCGATTGCTACAGGAAAGATTCGGCGGACAATTCCGCATCATCAACAGCTATGGCGTTACCGAAGCGGCCATTGACAGCAGCTTTTACGGTGAGCCGCTGGATAAGTTGCCGCCGTCGGGTCATGTGCCGATCGGCAAAGCTTGGCTGAACGCCCGGTTTTACATTGTCGATGCTGCGTTAAAGCCGGTTCCTGTAGGGGTTCCGGGCGAGCTTGTCATCGGCGGCGCCGGGGTGGCGCGCGGGTACTGGAACCGTCCGGACCTAACCGCCGAGAAGTTTGCGGACAGCCCGTTTGTGCCGGGCGAACGTCTGTACCGGACAGGCGATTTGGCCCGCTGGCTAGAAGACGGCAACGTCGACTTCATCGGCCGGATCGACTATCAGGTGAAAATTCGCGGGTTCCGGATCGAACTCGGCGAAATTGAAACGGCCCTGCTGCGTTTCCCGGGCGTCAAGCAGGCTGTGGTGACCGACCGTACGGATGAGCAGGGGCAAAAGTATTTGTGCGGTTACGTGGCGGCGGATGCTTCTTTGCAGCTGAGCGATCTGCTGTCCCAATTGAAGCAAGAGCTGCCGGCTCATATGGTCCCGGCCCGGCTGGTGTCTCTTGATAAGCTTCCGCTCACGCCGAACGGCAAAATTGACCGCAAAGCGCTGCCTGAACCGACGGGAGAGATAGAAGCAGGCCGTGAGTATGTGGCTCCTCGTACAACGCTGGAAACAAGACTTGCTCTCATTTGGCAGCAGGTACTGGGTATTGCGCGAGTTGGAGTCCAAGACGATTTCTTTGACTTGGGTGGTCATTCCTTGCGGGCCTCCACGCTGGTTTCCAAGATTAGGAAAGAGCTGCAAGTCGAGGTTCCGCTGCGGGAAGTTTTCCGCTACACCACGATCGAACAGCTGGCCCAAAGAATCGGCGGTTTAAGGCAGCAGGAGACGTATGAGATTACAAAGGCGGCTGAGGCCGAGTGCTATCCGGTTTCATCCGAGCAAAAGCGTCTGTACGTCCTGCGCCAGCTTGACGGGGCCGAGCGCAGCTACAATATGTCGGCGGCGCTTCTTCTCGAAGGCAAGCTGGACCGCACGCGCGTCGAGCACGCGTTCCGGGCGCTGATTCAGCGCCATGAGACGCTGCGTACCGGGATCGAGCAGGTTCAAGGCGAGCTTGTCCAGCGCATCTATGACGAGTTGGATTTTGCTGTAGATTATTTCCAAGCGAGCGAGCGGGAAGTGGAGCAAGTGGTGGAAGCTTACTATCACCCGTTTGATCTGACTAAGCCACCACTTCTCCGCATCGGCTTGATCGAAGTCGCCGAGGATCGCCACATTCTGCTGTTCGATATGCACCATATCGTCTCGGACGGTATTTCGACAGCGCTGCTCTTCGACGAGTTCAGCCGCCTGTATCGGGGCGAGGAGCTGGCCCCGCTGCGCATTCAATACAAAGATTATGCCGTTTGGCAGCATTCCGAAGCTTACGGGCAGATGCTCCAGCCGCAGAAGGAGTATTGGCTGGAACAGCTGTCGGGCGAGCTGCCGGTCTTGGAGCTACCGACGGACTTCCCGCGGCCTGCGGTGCAAAGCTTTGACGGCCGAACCGTGAAGTTTTATATCGAGAAAGATCGGACGGAGAAGCTGAAAGAACTAGCGGCACGGACAGGGACGACCCTGTACATGGTGCTGCTGTCGGCTTACACCATCCTTATGCATAAATATTCGGGTCAGGAGGATCTGATCGTAGGAACGCCGATTGCCGGAAGAACGCAGGAAGAAGTGCAGCCGATCGTAGGGATGTTTATCAACACGCTGGCCATTCGCAGCCGTCCGGAGCGTTCCAAGCCGTACCTTTCGTACCTGGAAGAAATCAAGGATATCACGCTCGGGGCTTTCGAACACCAAAATTATTTGTTCGAAGACTTGGTAGAAAGTCTTCACATTCCGCGCGCGACCGGCCGGAATCCGCTCTTTGACACGTTCTTCTCCCTACAAAATACGGAGAACGAGCAAATTGTCATCGAGGGGCTGGAGCAATCGTTTTATCCGCTGGAAAACCGAACATCCAAGTTCGAGCTGCTCTTGGACATTTCGGAGATGGACGGTCAGCTCGAATGTCGGTTGGAGTACGCTACGGCTTTGTATAAACAGGAGACCGCGGAGCGGTTCGCCAGACATTATGACAAGCTGCTCGAAACCATCGCAGCAGCGCCGGACGGGGATATTGCCTCGCTGGAAATGCTCACGGAGGAGGAAATTCGCGAGCTGATGCGCGGTTTCAACGATTCAGAGGCGGACTACCCGCGGCAGCAGACGATTCACGGCTTGTTCGAAGAGCAGGCGGAGCTTTACCCGGACAACGTGGCCGCCGTCATGAACGAGCGGCAGCTGACCTACCGCGAGCTGAACGAGCGATCCAACCGCCTTGCGCGGAAGCTGCGGGAGACGGGAGTAGAAGCGGACCAGCTGGTAGCGATTCTGGCCGAACGCTCGCTCGATATGGTCGTCGGCATTCTGGCGATTCTCAAAGCAGGCGGAGCATACGTGCCTGTCGATCCCGACTACCCGGAGGAGCGCATTCGCTTCATGATCGAGGATTCGGGTGCGCCGTTATTGCTGATTCAAAAGCATCTGCACGAGAAGACCGACTTCGTAGGAACGCGCCTCGAATTGGACGATTTCGTTTGGGGCGACAGAGGGGCGGACTCCGAAGGTGCGCTGGACGCTTCGAACCTGGAGCCGATTTCCGGGCCGCTCAACCTGGCTTATGTCATCTACACGTCGGGAACGACCGGCAGACC
>NZ_JAAMNS010000031.1:0-10409 GCF_011066175.1 Paenibacillus sp. EKM211P | reverse complement strand
ACCGATATTACATACATACGAGCTGGAGAGCGGTTTGTATATCTCTCTGTCATTCAAGATCTGTTTAACAATGAAATTGTGGCTTGGCGTCTTTCGGAACGAAATGACCTTGCTCTAGTTAGCGAGACGCTAGACGTTCTAAGTAAGAACGTGAACATGGAGGGTGTCATTCTCCATTCAGACCAGGGGTTTCAGTATACCTCCAAGCCGTTTAACCGCAAACTTAAGCGGCTTGGAATGCTTGGAAGCCATTCAAGGCGTGGAAATTGCCTAGACAATGCCTGTATAGAATCCTTCTTTTCCCATCTTAAAACAGAGAAGATTTATTTAACGAAACCCGGAACCCTGGCGGAAGTAGAACAACACGTACGGGAGTACATTTCATTTTATAATGAAAATAGATTTCAGAAAAAATTAAACAACCGTTCCCCGATTGAATACCGAGAAACGGTTGCCGCTTAAAGATGTCTTTTTAGTTCTGTCTACTTGACAGGGGTATGACCACATTGAACTGCACCCCATTTGTTAGACACGACTAACAATGGAGGTGCGGTTTTTTTGCCTAAATTCAGTTTAGATGAGAAATTGAAGGCCATTCGTAGGTATCAGCGTGGTACTGAGGGAGTCAAAAGCATTGCACAATCATTAGGGATGAATCATGAAGCTTTACGTATGTGGATTAGGCAATACGAATCTCACGGGGTAAAAGCTTTTGAAAAAACCTATACAGCTTACTCCACGGCATATAAACTAGACGTACTCAACTACATGAACGAGAATGGGACGTCTCCGAATGAAGAAGCTGTCATTTTTAAAATTTCTTCAACTGGAGTTATTAGGAAATGGCGTAGTCAATTCAATGAACATGGAATAGACGCCCTGAATTCAAAGAAAAAGGGGCGTCCACGCATGACAAATAAGAATAAAACCATCACAAAGAAACAAGAACCTGCCAAGGATTCAATGGAGGCTCTACAAGCTGAATTAGAACGTTTACGTATGGAAAACGCCTATTTAAAAAAGTTGAATGCCTTAGTTCAAAACAAGGAAAAATCACCAAACAAGACAAAGCGCAAGTCGTCTATGAATTAAGGCATGAGTTCCCGGTGGTTGCATTACTAAAGCTCGCTAAAGTCAAACGTAGCACCTTTTATTATTGGAACAAACAGTTGGGTAAGCCAGATCCAGACGCAGGTCTGAAACTCCTTATCCAATCTATTTACGAGGAACATCAGGGACGCTATGGCTATCGTCGTATCCGTGACGAACTATTTAATCGTGGCATCGAGTTAATCATAAGAAAGTGCAGCGTATTATGGCCGAATTAGGCTTGAAATCGGTAGTGCGTAAAGTTGCACCCAATGTACTCGATCGTAATTTTCATTCAGGCAAGCCAAACGAGAAATGGGTTACCGATATTACGGAATTTAAGTTGTTTGGAGAAAAGCTTTATGTATCCCCTGTTTTAGACTTGTTTAACGGTGAAATTATCACCTACACAGTAGGGGCTCGTCCTACTTATTCCTTAGTCTCCGAAATGCTGAATGAGGCATTTAAACGCTTATCCGAAAAGGATAAACTGCTCCTGCATTCAGATCAAGGTTGGCACTACCAGATGAAGCAGTATCAACACGCTTTAAAGAAACAAGGAATTACCCAGAGCATGTCTCGTAAAGGAAATTGTTACGATAACGCTGTAATGGAAAACTTCTTTGGCATTATGAAGTCGGAGTTTCTTTATCTAAATAATTTTGAAAGTGTAGATCACTTCAAGCAAGAACTAGAGCAATACATTAATTACTACAATCACAAGCGCATCAAGTCAAAATTAAAAGGCATGAGCCCGGTACAATACCGAACTCATGCCCAACTGGTTGCATAAAAATAGTTGTCTAACTTTAAGGGGTCACTTCATTATTACCCTGGCTACTACAAGTAAAATGTCTGCACTCCATTATTTTAACATTCTTTGACATGACATATGTATTTCATTTTCAAATAAGACATTTTATTGAAAAATAATTCATTGTGTGGTGTGGGAAATAGTTTTGCATAGAAAGCTACCTATATAAAAATAAAAAGACCAGCCAAAAAGCTGGTCAAGGAAACTATAAATGCGTATGCCTGATTTATGCCCCACCAATATAACCTTGAATCGAAATTACACCAGGAGCTTGTGACAATGTTCCAAACATCAATACAAAACTGAAGCCAACTGTTAGAAGAAGAACCATCTTTTTTTTCATTTCTTTCCCACACCTCCTGAAGCATACTTTGATACTTAATCAGTGTTTCAGGGTCTGCATGAACCCTGAAACGTTCAAACAGACCTGAGCAGTTGGAAATTAGTAGTACATTATTTATTTTAACGGATTTTCGAAAGCGTCTATAAGACATTTAAAACCGTATGGGTATTTTCCCCTGAACAGTTTATACTTAGCGAGTTTGTACCAAAAACGAGCGTATTCATCTGATAATACCTGCTGAGTGTAAATATCTGTAGCTTCGGGTTCACGGTATGCTGCGATATGAGATTCAAATCGGTCTAAAATATGGTCAATATCTAAATTGTAACGATTAGCTGCTTCAACAACATTCAGAAGTTCAGCAAAGATTTCTTTTTCGCCAGATATGTACTCTACATAATCCGGCAGCACACTAACATCTCCAGACATAAGCCTATTTACGTACGTATTAATTTTACCCAACCTTGGGATAATCCTAACCAATGTAGTGATTCTGGATCTCTTTCTTTTACCCAACTTAAATCAGTATACGCCTTGAGGTATATTAGATCTTGTTCGTAATCGCCTCTAGCATCACAAGCGTAAGCACACAACAGGTCTGCATAAGCTATGTAGGCAAAAAAGTGGACCGTCTTTGGGCTTCTTATGAAATTCTTGTCTCATGCCATAACGAAGCTTTGCTCTTTTTCTCATCATCTTAGCTAATTCATATACTTTATCTAACTGGTTCAATGCTCGATATAAATTTGCTAAGTCTTTCAAAGCGTCCAATTGATCCACTTCATCCAAACGGTCAATAAAAGGCTCAAATCTAGCAGCAATTTGAAGATTTTGAATCTGGTCTTCCCCAATTCCAAGTGTAAACAAACGATCTGGCAGACCGCCAATCGCTCTGAATGCTGATGTTTTTCACTCTCGGCTACTTTTTCATACAGATAAGCCGCAGTATCCTTGTATCCTTTTTGAAACGAGTCCTCTGCTAGTTCAAAGAGCAGCGGGGGATAAGTTGGACTATCCAGTAACATACTTACAACTCGCTGTACGCAATCTAACCGATTAAGTTCAATACATCGGTAAGAACAGGCTTATTTTTCGCCAGTTGAGTGAAAAATCTTCAATACACTCTTCTATAAAACGTTCGTAAAAATAATCTGGTGTTAAATTCATTCCCATAGTAATACTGTCCAGTTGGTGAACAGATATAGAACGATTTCCTGTCACAATGCCACTAATAGTACCTACGTTTAGATCAATGATGTGACCGAACTCGGTCATGGTTAAGTCTTTCTGTTTAAAGCACATTAATACCATATTTCGGAACAACAATAAATACTTATATTAGAAGAAGATTGGATGATGTATACAAAAAATGACAAGGAATTTAGACACCCTTGGTAGACTTGTAATTCCCAAAAACGAAAGATAGATTAGGAAAATTAAGGTTGGTTTTAATGAATTGTTTGAAGGAGGATATCCATTGAAGAATACAGGTATGACACGTCCTTTAGATCAGCTAGGCCGAATTGTCATTCCCATAGAAATCCTGAACACAACAGAGATTGAGATTGGCGATCCTTTGGAATTTTATATGGATGAAGAAAAAAGTCTTTTAGGCTAGGAAAGTATAATGGGGTTTCCTGTAAATTGTGCAGTTCGGCTCAGGGTCTAAGTTAATTCAAAAGCACTCTTTGTGTAGGCAATGTATACTCGAAATGAAGGGAAACGTAGGTATTACTCTCATTCCCATTCCTCCTGTTAAAAAGAAACCCAAAGAATCCAACGTCCATCGGCCTACATTACAACAGCTTAGAGATCTGAGGCAGCTCATGCGTGAGCATCCAGAAGCCAAGCAAAGCGAATATGTCAAGTGGCTTGGCGTGTCGCAGGCCCTTCTCAGCTCAAAAAATTATTATAGATAACGTTCGTACTTTAAGGTTATTATTCAGTTGGCCATAGTACAAACATTCGGATTTTAAAGTAGATACCTGGATGACCATGAGCTGTTCGAAAATCCAAGTTCCCTTATTTTCCGAACAATCACACTATAAAAAAAGCCCGCATAAATAAGCAGACATTTCATCCTCATGTATTTGTGGTATAATGGATATAAATAAAAGTAGCCGTGATGTTAGCGTACCACGGCTACCCGACAAAGGCCGGTGGGCAACCACGGCGAGAATTTCAGAGAATGAAAAACCGCCGGATTCCTTAGGCTCCGGTGGTTTTTCTTGTCTCGCGCTTGCTTACAGACGTTGACTAACGTATTTAGGCCAGTCATAATACCGACCAGTTTCAGTACAACATCCAAAAGCTTCAGACACAATTCAAGAGACGGCACAGCAGCACCCCTTTCGGGTAGCTTCGCCGTGTCTTTCCCACCGGTTACCTTGTTCTACCAATTATAACATAAACGAGGTACACGGAAATAGAATTGAAAACAGCAGAACCGCCCTCGATTCTGGGCGATTCTGCTGTCTTTCCAAAGCCAGTCTTCATAATAAAATACAATCATTTTGCTCAATTGGACAATGGGGTAAGACACTTAATTATTTCTTTTCCTCCTGCACATTAACAATTAAGTCTGCAAGCTGTTTAGCATCCTGTACTTTATGGGATACAACTACATTCCCCTTTGTGTCTATAATCCCATATTCACCGACCATCCCAACTGATCCAGTGTTATCATGAAAGAAAACAAGTCGTTTAGTTACAGCTGGTTGTTCACCCCATATACTTTCTATGTTTCCCCCCAAGTATTTAGACAAAGAGCTGTGTGTTCCATCCAGCTTAGAAAAAGTCTTTTTCCCCTCCCAAGCTAAGCTCATATAACCATTTTTCAACTCGTAATAATAAATACTGTCACTCCAAATAAAATACATCTTGGAAAGATCATTCTCTGGAAAAATAAAACTGAAACTTTCTCCTTCAGGTCGATCCTTGGATACATAGAACTGAACTCTTTGCAGTCCAATAACTCCCAATCTAGCTTTTGCCAAATCACCACTTTGTATCAACTTTTGTACATTTTGATCAAGATTTATAATAGCAATACCATTGTTCTTGGAGTCCCAATCTACAATAGCATTAAAATTCTCGCTAATAAATCTCAAAGGAACATAAGTCGCGCCGTCTTTCAAAACTGGAGGAGTGCTAAGGCTTATTTTTTTATGATTCTTAAGAGCAACGTTATTACCAACAGTTAGCTGTAGACTATCGCCATCACAAGTCACTGTTATCGTCTTACTTTTACTATTCCAAGCGACTTTGTAGTCTCCTAAAGACTCTACAACACGTACGGGTACAAAACTAGTATTATTTAAAACAATGGGACTTTTCATATCAGTAAGAAGATTTCCATTTGCGTTTAATTGAATGGGATTCGCCTTTGCACTAGCCATACTTCCTGAAAGTATAAGCAGAACAACAATACTAAAAAAAGTTTTCTTCAATATAATTCATCCTTATCTGTTTTAGATTGAGAATCCTCATTTTTCACTCTGAATGACTATTGTGCCTAAATCCCCCTTTTTTCACATCCAGTTTTTCTCCATCCAACAAAAGCATATGGACTTTCTTAGAGACCTATTGGGGGGGGGGATTATTTGGAAACCATTTTCCTAAAAACGCTAGGTTTAAAAAATGATTTATGATTGACTAAAATAATTAATATATCAAAAGTTTTTTTACTACCGACTTTTTATTCAGCATCACTAAAATAACATTAATAGGAGAATGAATTATATTTGTATAATACTTATTTGATTACTATTTATTTCATGTCTATTTTCGAAGATAATAATATACATTACCATATATAACCTTTATATGGTATACTTTTCTATGCCTGTGTTATGAAGTACCAAACTAATTCCTTACTGGAAATTGAGATACTAGTCATTATTGTTACAGTCATTTTCTCGGGTTACTTCCTACCGGGTGATCTATCAAATTTCTCTGATAAACAAAAATGAAAAGAAGGAGACGTACAATGATCTTCAAAAACAAAAAACGCTTGCACAATCTATTTGCCGCGGCAGTTCTCTTGTTGCTCTTCTTGAGTGCTGTCCTACTCATCAATGTGACGGATACAGAAGAGAACGTTAATTCAGATATAAATGCTCGCACAGTCCTTAAAGCAGGAGACGCTTCCTCGTTCAAGATTGACAGGCTGAACAGCTCGTTTCAATGGTTTCATAGTCTGGATCGAGCAATACAATTTACCAAATTTGATTTTAAAGTTCCTGATCATCTTCCCGAAGGTTATCAGCTTGAGATTGTGGATTTGAGTACGCTCTTTTCTGAAGCCAACCAAGCTGATCTTATTAATGTCGTAACCATAACGTTCGTATCGCAATTTGGTAGCAAAAATGAGCAATTTATAGAGATGCTGGCTTCCAAAGGGAAAGGAAATATGCTGGAGCATAATTTATTGTGGGGCGCCCCAGACTCACAAAAGTTAGCACAAACTCAGTTTTTCCAACAGAATGAGACTACAATTGGAAATGTAAAAGGCGTGTTATTCACGAAAAAGCAAGGCTCCCAGCACAATCGAAAAGCAGTTAACAGCTTTGTTTGGCAGGATAACGGTGTATCGTATGCAATCAATTGGGAGAAGCTCACGCAAGAAGAACTCCAAAAGGTTGTACATTCCTTCGCTTTTCCGCATCAAATCCAACATGTCCGTTACGACGGAGAAGGGAATTCATTTCCTCTGTACGATGAGACAGATTTACTTGAAGCGAAGAATATTCTCCGCTTTAAGGTGAAATTTCCGGACAGTTTGCCGAACACCCAACTTACGCTGAATGACTCGATCTTGTTGAGAGCGGAAGATCAGAATACTGGATACTCGTTTAGACAAACTGCAGATGTTCTGTGGAACATCTATCGCGCACCGTACAATTCCACAATTTATGATGACCCGAATGACGAGCTCTTGTTTTATCAAAGTAAAGTGCCGCTTTTTAATACGGCTAAGTTCTCGTTCATTCGTAAGCTGGAGATTAGCGGGGTTGAAATTTCGGCTTATGCCGACAACACCCACGTCTACTTTGGACCTCTCTATTCCAGCAACGACAAATCAAAGCTCAAAAACCAAACCTACTACTTTTGGAAACAAAATGGTGTTTATTATGCAACGGTCTTCCTAGGCTTGGACAAAAACCAAGAAGAAAATTTGAGGACTTTGCTTCTCACTCCTCTTCAATAGGATTTAAGTTGCATAATCCGTAGCATTGAAGTAAATACAGGCATACCTTGGGTTGTCCCCCTTTTTTTCATCTAGGGGCTAGGTACAGCTCTAGCCACTGTTCCAGCTATAACTGGGTTTAACCACTGTTGCTCTGGATCAAGATGTAGGGTTACGGTCGCTTTATAACGGAAGCGATAAGTTTGCCCCACTGCCATCGTGAAATATTGAACATAGCTTAGGAGACTTTCTAGGCGTTCTGTAGGATGCATAATTGGCTAAAAGATATATGGCTAAATTTTTTCTAATCAGATGACATCACATTGGGAGTGTCAAACTCAAAAGTCATAATAACCACTCTATTTTAAGAGTGGTTATTATTTATATGATGAAGTAATTTCTGTTTAAGCCGAACTTTGTGTTTAGATACATTACGCTAAACCGTATCATATACTTAAGCCTTGGCTACGCTATTCTGCCCGTTAGCTTAATGAGGCAACGTCAGTCTTTATTTGCTTAGTCTATGTAATGTAGCGCTTAGAAAAATGTAAATGAGTCCATTTGCAAAATTTGGAATCTTCTTATTTCCAATTCTACATGCAAGAGCTATTTATGTTCAGTGTAAGGCAGTGTAAGATACTGGTCGTTTATAAGACATCGTCATCTGCTAACTCATCCGCTTGGCGTTCGTAATCTTCTAAATTTGCTGGGATCTTTAATCTTACTTTATCACCGTTAAGGATTACTCCCATTTTGCTCGCGTGTTTGAAAGGATCATACGGTTCATTGTTTTTAAGGTATGAGTATAAAACTTGGGCAATCTTACCGCATACATGCCCTATTGCTTTTCTCTTTGCCGATCCTCGATCAACTAATCGTTTATAGTAAACACGAAAACTATTTCACTTATTTTTGAAGATATTAGTAGCAAAGTCATTAAGAATAAAACTCTGCGAGTATCTCTAACACCCTCGTATGTCTGCCTACTCTTAAAAACGGATGTCCCCGAGATTTTATTCTCTGCAGCTACACCAAGGTACTTTTTAGGCTCTAAATATGTTGAGAAACGTTCAATATCACCAATAGCACCGATAAATGTACAGGCCATAGATTCACTCATGATAGGGAAGGACATAAGTATCTTTGTATAAGGATGAGGTTTATATCCTTCTTCTTTATTCCCATAAAGCAGGGAAGCTATCTGTTTATCTATAGAGTAGCCTCGATCTAATAGAACTCTAACAACTAAATATGAATAATACCCACCAGTTGGTTCCAGTAATATAAAGAAATCCTGGGGTTTATACTCGAATTGTGTTTGAATATCTTCTAAAGCATGGATAAACTTTGTAATCCCTTGGCTATCCGAGTTAAACTTCATTGTTTTACTACGTTTCCATTCCTTCTCACTGCGGAACTTTTCAAATGGAATGCAAGCAGCAACATGGAAATTCGAACCAATAGCTATTCCAACATAGAAGGGATAAAAAGCTCTTGAGTTGTCTTGGTCTTCAATAATGCTCGTATCCGTAAGCATAAAATTATTCAACTTATGATCACCTATTCGAATCATTTGCACCAGATTAACCAAGTTTTCTTAAGAGCTCCGCAATGGGCCCAATGTAGCATGTCAGGTTTTAGATTCGGTGCATTACCCATAATAAACTGAGAGGTCTGAATCTGCCTCAATAACTTTAAAGGGCTTCTGTTAAGTTCTTTCGACAGAAGGAAACAATTTCCTGCTCTCTCTATTAAGTTCTGTATTTTTCTACGCAAAAAAAACTGTCATTTCGACAGGTTGAATAATCATCAAATGTGCAGCGCCAAAAATATGGAGCGCCTCATTTCTGTTAAAGAAGTCTAGGAGGATGTCCTGCCGGCTTCAAACCTATTCTGGGCGGTTGTTCCCTGAGAGGTCACTGCACAATTATATATACGCCTATTAAGGACTAATTCCTTCTAATACGGTACCAGTTACCACAAATACTTTATAGAAGTCTTTCTAAGCTCCACATTAGACTCAGGGGTTAACTGGTACTACGGTATTTTAGCATGTTGCTCAAAAGTGGAAAAAGCCTATTTATTGAACTAACGTTCCTCGTTAGCTTAATTCCGAAATCCCTCGGACAGACCGAGGGGCGATAGCCCCAATGTTGAATATGGTGTTATCTGATGGATACGCCATCTAGGAAACACTAACATTTCTTTTACTTAATTTCTTAAAAACCGAGTATTCCTTATTGGACTTAATAAAACTTAATATCTTTTCGGCACATTCTATTGGATTCATATCTTCCGTATTTACTTCAAGGTCATATTCATCAAAGCAATATATTTTGCTAAACTGTGAAGCTGCTAGTCCAATCTGTCTATCTCCTCTTGTTTGCTCTCTTTTTATGAGTTCTTCTTCCGAGCATATCACACCTATAAATAACGTAGGCTGATCGAAAAATTGATCAAGAAACTCATTAAACCTCTTGTCATTGTCGATTATGGTATCTGCTATTACATTAAAACCCAATTCTAATAACAATTTAATTGTCGAATGGTACACTGAGAATATGGAATCATGAAGTATTTGTGAGACAACTTGATGATCTATTTCTTTTGGAGGATCATCTGGAAATTTATTATTAATAAAATCATAGTAATTATTAAAAAAATCATCAATTGATAAACGATAAAAAAGGATCTCTTTCTGATTTATCAGTTCAGTCGATATGGAGGTCTTTCCGGAACTTGAAGCTCCATTTAGAAAAATTAATATCCCTTGCTTCAATTTAATCATCCCTTCAAAAAAAAAATTATTTCGTATCTTTCAGATAACGTTATATTCACAAAGTTCATTAAATTATCCAATTCAGAAAATATTCGAGAAACGATTGAACTATCCTGTCAGTTCGTATTATGAGATCAACCAGTTCTTTCTGGTTGATCCTTTTTTCATTTGCATAGAGGATTAAGGTAGCCTGGTC
>NZ_JAAMNS010000030.1:0-11681 GCF_011066175.1 Paenibacillus sp. EKM211P | reverse complement strand
TCGAAGAAGTTATCCTGTACGCCAACCCGTTCGATTCCAAGTACATCTTCCCAAATCTGTGCGAGCTTCATCTCGGTGTCGTTGGCAGGGGCCTCATATATATTGGAAACCAATGAACTCGCTGAAGGCGCAGGAAGAGATTTTCGATCCATTTTACCGTTGGGAGTCATGGGTATATGGTCTAGCTGTATAAAATAAGTAGGAATCATATGCATTGGTAATTCCATTTCCATGTAAGCCTTCAGTTCAGCCAATACTATCTCTTCAACCGCCACGAAGTATGCACAAAGATGTTTGTGGTTTTCTTTTCCCGTTTCTACCACAATGGCTTCTTTCACATCCTCATGCTTCAATAGCCGTGCTTCTATTTCCCCGAGTTCAACCCTCATGCCTCTGATCTTGACTTGATGGTCAACCCTGCCCAAGAACTCTAATGTCCCCTCTGGTAGCCATTTCACTATATCTCCAGTTCGATACAATTTACCTTCACACAATTCGGGAATATCTATAAACTTCTGCGCAGTGATTTCTGGCTGATTGAAGTAGCCATCAGCTACACCAATCCCCCCAATATAGAGTTCTCCCAACGCTCCAGTCGGAACCATTTTCATAAATTCATCGAGAATAAATACTTTCATATTATGAATCGGTTTACCAATAGGCACCGTTGTGAGTTGATCGATCTGAGCATGATCAATGGTGTAAGACGTAGTAATGTCTGTACATTCTGTCGGACCATACGTGTTAATGATCTGAGCATGGTAGTGAGTAGATTTAGCCCAATGCTTTAATGGACTTAAATTAATGGGTTCCCCGCCTAAGAAAATACACCTTAATGACTGTAATCTATTAAATTGTGAATCCTCATTAACATCTATGAGAGGATTGAATGCGCTTGGGGTACAGTTCATTAATGTGATCCCTTGCTTTTCAATCGTACTGGACATTTCCTCGTAATCGTATATCCCTGGTGTAAAAAGGCAAAGCTTGCCGCCGCTTACTAAGCTGGCGTAGAGATTTTTCTGGGCTAAATCAAAACTGATCGGCGCTATGAGTAATGTATGATCTTTTGATGTTATATTGGAGTCTGATACGAACCAATGAATCAAATTCGTAAACGCATCCGCTCTAACTTTAACGCCTTTGGGTTTACCTGTTGAGCCCGAAGTATACAATACATACATAAGGCGTTTGGGATGATAAGACAGTTGAAGGTTTTCTTCATTCAACCCTTCCTGACGGACAATCTCTTCCACTGCAATCATCTCTTTTTGTTCTTGCCGCAACTTTTCCATTAAACTTTCTTGTGTTAGTAGAATATTCGTATTGGAGTTATCCATGAGATAACGAATTCGCTCTTCCGGGTAATCCGGATCAATTGGAACATACGCTGCACCTGCTTTGAGTATCCCCATAATGCCTATGACCATTTCAAAGGAACGCTCAGCCATGATAGCAACGAGCGTATTCTCGCCAACACCCTTGTTCTTCAGATACCTCGCTATTTTATTAGCCTTGCGATTCAATGCTTCGTAAGTGAGTTCACATCCTTTAAATACAAGGGCAATATCCTCAGGCGTTCTTGCTACTTGTTCCTCGAATAGCTCATAGACTGTTCTATCTAGGGCATACGATACGCTTGTGTCATTGTAATCAAACTGCATTCGTTGCTTCTCATCCTCCATAAGCATATCGACATCCGATAGGCGTCGATCCGGATTGCTTATGACCTGAGACAGTACACGTACAAAATGCCTGCCCATGCGCTCCATCGTTTCTTTCTTAAATATTTGAGTACAATACTCTAATTCGAAAGAAATTCCCTGATCTGTTTCTTGTGCATAGAGCGTTAAATCAAATTTAGATTCGCCACTGTCGAATGGAACGGGTGATAGCTTAAGTCCTTCAATTTCGCAGATTTCAATAGATTTGTTTTGCAGCACGAACATCGTATCAAACAACGGATTGCGGCTCATGTCTCTCGGAATATCAAGATTCTCCACTAGAGCTTCAAATGGGTAATCTTGATTTTCGAAGCATTGTAGCGCGTTCTGTTTCACTTCATCCATGAACATGTTGAAAGTCTTGCTTCCAATTGGTTTATTCCTCATGCCAAGTGTGTTTACGAACATTCCAATGACACGATGAAGATCCTCGTGTAACCTGCCTGCAACAGGTGAACCAACAACGATGTCCTCCTGTCCGGTATATTTTGAGAGCACGACGTTATATACTGCAAGCAGAACCATGTATAACGTTGCTCCCGTTTCGTTCATGAATTGCTTCAACTTCCTATTGCATTCATGATCTACAGCAAAATATATTCTACTTCCTTCAAAACTTTGAACAGAAGGCCGTGGATAATCCAAGGGCATGCTCAAAATAGGGATTTCATCATTAAATTGGTTCAACCAAAACGTTTCCTGCAATTTAATCTTTTCATTATACTGATTTTGCTCGTTTTGCCATGCAGCAAAATCCTTGTACTGTATTCGCAACGGGGAGAGCAGATTGCCACTGCCCTCATAATATCGAGCAAATTCCTCCATCAGTATACCGAGGGATGAACCATCCGATATGATATGGTGCATATCAACGATGAGGTAATAACTAGCTTCACCTAGGTTAATTAGGCCTACTCTCAGCAACGGTCCTTCGCTTAATTGAAACGGCTGTGTAAACGCCTGCAGCATATGGGCTAGGGAATCTTCATTTCCGTCAAATACGCTGATTCTAAAGTCAACGTGTTCATGTATTCGCTGATAAATTTCACCATTTATCATATGAAATGTTGTTCTCAATGCTTCATGACGCCTGATTAACTGATGAAATGCCTGTTCAAGCTGCTGAATGTCGAGAACACCGTCGAGTTTCATCACACCCGAAATATTGTAAGCCGTTCCTTGGTCCAATTGGTTCAATACGTAAATTCTCTTTTGAACAGAGGAAATCGGATAGTAGTCACGTTTTTCTAAGGGTGGTATGGAGATAAAATGGTTCTTCTGCGCTTGATAAATCACAGTAGCAAGCTCTTTAATTGTAGGGAATTTAAAAATTTCACTTAACGGCACCACTGTATCCCATTCCCTATGAATTCGGGTTGCTAGAATCGTCGCTTTAAGTGAATGTCCACCGAGTTCAAAAAAATTATGATCGACGCCTACACGTTCTATATTTAAGATGTCACACCATATATGCACTAATTTTTCTTCCATTTCATTTTGCGGCGCAGTCCACTCCGCTTCGACGGGGAGATGAGTCTCCGGTTGAGGTAGAGCCTTTCTATCAACTTTTCCATTTGGATTCAGCGGCATACTGTCTAGCGGGATGATATAAGTAGGGATCATATACTCCGGAAGTGTAAGCCTCAAATGTGTTCGGACTTCGCGTACACGCAGTTCATTACTGGATACGATATACGCACAAAGATACTGACCGAAGGATTCGTCACCTTTTGCCATGACCAATGCCTCTTGAATGAACTTATGTTCTAACAGTCGGCTTTCCACTTCTCTCGTTTCTATACGATGACCCCGAATTTTAACTTGGTTATCGATCCTACTGAGAAATTGTATATTTCCATCCGGTAGCCATCTAGCCAAGTCTCCTGTCTTATACATCCTATCTCCGTCCATGAACGGATTCGAAATAAACTTTTCATCTGTTAATCCCTCTTGTCCAAGATACCCTCTAGCCAAGCCAGCACCGCCTATACATAACTCCCCCGGTACTCCAACAGGTTGCAACTTATGATGGCTATTCATGATATAAGCTTTAAAATTCTGGAGAGGCCGACCGATTGGCATATTGAAGCTTTCTTGAAGCCCTTCTACCGCATATCTGGTTGCATAAATGGTCGCCTCTGTCGGTCCATATATATTGTTCAGACTTACATTCTGAATCAAGCCATAACACTTATTAGCTGTTTCGCTAGTAAGTGCTTCTCCTGCTGCAAAAATATAGCGTAGTGTAGTCAGATCCCCTAGACATTCCTCATCCAACGTATTGATAAAAATATTGAGCATCGAAGGAACGAAGTTAATATGCGTGATCCCTTTTTCTTTAATAGCCAACCTTATTTGGAATGGGTCTTTTTCGGCTCCGTTTTGAAGAATAACAAGTCTTCCTCCATCCATAAACCAGCCAAATAGCTCTGCAACAGATACATCGAACGTATGGGAGGTTTTTAGAAGAAATGCATCATTTCTCCCTAAAGGATAGTGATCTTGCATAGCCAATATTGTATTCAACAAACTGGCGTTTTCAATCATAACGCCTTTGGGTTTGCCTGTACTTCCAGAAGTGTAAATAATGTATGCAAGGGAATACGGGGACACGACTTCGCTTAAGTTATGTGCCGGCTTACTGTCTAGCACCTCTAGTTTCTCATCAATATCCCAGACTACTCCATCAAACTTAAGCTGTTTCAAGTACTTTTTCCGCGTTAATACATGCTCGCTGCCACTGTCTTTGAGCATAAATGCTATACGTTCGCTGGAATGATTCACATCAAGTGGTAGATATGCTCCCCCTGCTTTATGAATAGCAAAAATGGATATGACCATTTCAATGGATCGATCTAACAGCAACCCAACAATACTTTCAGTTTTAACTCCCGATTCTCTTAACATCCGAGCAAGCTGGTTAGCGCGTGCATTTAACTCCCTATAGCTGAAGATTGTTTCTCCCTCTACTAATGCTGCACGATCTGGCGTTTTCTCAACTTGTTCCTCGAACAATTGAATCATCGTCCGATCCTTCGGATAGACAGACTCCGTGCTGTTCCAAGCATGAACGGCTTTCTTTTCTTCATATCCTAGACAATCAATCTCCGCATATGAATCCTTGTAGTGCTCTACCATTTCCAGCAGTATATGTTTGTAGTGATTTGCCATTTTTTCGATTGTTTCGATAGTGAATTGATCTTGTTTATATTGGAACGTACATGCCAATTGACCGTCTTTCTCCATGATGATAAGGGTTAAATCATAATGCGTTTCTTCTCTCACAGAAACCACTTCTATACCGATTTCAGATACGCTCTCAGCCTGTACGGGATAATTCTCATAGACGAGTAGACTATGGAATAATTCACCTTTCCCCTTAAGCCCACAGTATTCTTTAATATCCGTTAGCGGCGTTGCCTCGTAAGCACTTCTCTCCTTCATGCCCTGTTCAATTTGTTCTACTATTGCAGATACGGATAAGGAATCTTCGAAATGAACATATATCGGTAATGAATTAATAAAAAGCCCGACCATTTGTTCAATTCCGGGCAATTCCGCATTTCTTCCTGACACCGTACTGCCAAAAACGATATGTTCCTGCATACTGTAGCGATTTAATAGGAGCCCCCATCCCGCATGCACCCATCCTGCTAATGTGTGCCGATGTTGTTTACACCACTTTTGCACGTTACTAAGCTCTCGATGATCTAATACAATCGTGTATTTTCCATCCCCATCGCTAGATGACGTTTCTTTAATCCATGCAAGCAGATCATGCACCTGCTCCATATTTTGCAAATAGTTATTCCAAAATTGGTTATTCTTCTGATCCTTCTGTCCCTTAAGCCATTTGATATATTCTTTCCAAGGCGTCGTTTTTGGTGTAATTTCGCTAATGTTCCCAGTTGAAATATTGAGACATTCCTGCTTGAAAGCGTGCATTAGAATCCCGCTGCTCCAACCATCCCATAAAATATGGTGATACGTTAGAATCAAATATTTGCACTCCGTTGTACAATACAGACGTATTCGAACAGGAACCTTGGATAGGTCAACTCCATCTTTTAATTCGCTTTCCATCATGTGTTCCAGTGAATCATTTCCATCCAAGCCCCCGTAGCTAATTTGGAAAGGGTTATGTTGCTTTTTATAGATGATCTGAACCGGTTCTTTTAGTTTCTCCCATTTAAAAACCGAACGCAGAATATCATATCTCTTCTCCAAGCGGCTCCATGCCTGCTCGATCTCTCGTTCTGAAAGTTTCCCTGTGATTCGTATTGTTGTTTGTTCCAAATACACTTCGGAATCAGCGTTCATTTGATAATGGAAAAGCATGCCCTTCTGAATAGGAGTGAGTGCCAGAATATCCTGAATATTATCCTTTTGAAGTATCTTTTGTTTGCTCAAGCATAACCATTCCCTTTTTTAAAATTTTAAACAAATTTATTTAACTTGTTCTCCGTTTGGTGAAGGATTGCTAGCAAATCAGAATATTGATCCGCAGAAGACCTCATTCTAAAATACAGACTTCTGAGAAAGTTTTTCACATTCACACGAATCACAAATTGGCTCCGGCTTCGCGGTAATGCCATGCATTGACTCAAATTCTCGATCCACTTCATCACACGACTAGAAGCAAATCTATTTGCCCTGATTATTCGTTGAACAATGCAGGCCAGTCGCTCGTCTTCCTCATCTTGGAATATATACCTTCCATTAGACAATACCTTTTGAATGGCAAATAAAGCTTCCTTATACACTTCATCCGTGCATTCTTCACATTGGACAAGCTCGTCCAAGGCATCTGCCCCATGAGCTGCACCATGAGCCCAGCCGTTATCATAGGTAAACCCTCTTAAGTCCTTCTCTTCCGTTAAATAACGAATCAATACATCCTTAACATGTAGAACCTCGTGTCTATCTAGGAACGGCTTATGTCTGTGTCGACATATAATTTGAGCTACAATAAGTACAGAAAATGT
Source organism: Paenibacillus sp. EKM211P (assembly GCF_011066175.1). NCBI lineage: Bacteria > Bacillati > Bacillota > Bacilli > Caryophanales > Paenibacillaceae > Paenibacillus > Paenibacillus sp. EKM211P. The sequence continues at coordinate 4,972 of NZ_JAAMNS010000030.1, read as the reverse complement.
TCTCGTATAAACAGAATTATCCCCGTCAGCTCCTAACCGATAGAAGAGGTGGTCGGAATTAATCACGAGCGATAACAGTTTAAGAAGCTCCTTTTCCTCAAACAAATTCTTTTCCATAATCCAACTGCATAAAGTAGAATAAATTAAGTCATCACGCAATTCAGGATCTGGATCCCCTATATATTCGATCATGAGCAATGCGTAATCCCATACATTTTCCTTATCATAAAGCTCATTTTCTTCCTGCTGGATTCTTCTTAAGTTCAATAACAAAAGTTCTCGCTTATTATCCAATGCATTCTTCACTCGCTTTCATAACGGATTATTCATACAGGGATCGCTTCTATGGATTTAATTTTTTTATAACAATTATATTAATCGTATCGGAATTCTGTGTTATATAGAAATGCCCCCTAGAACCTGAATGAATCCACAACTGCCCGTTGTTACATCGCTCCAAGCATGAATGCTTCGAATATCGATAGATTTCTCTTCACCAAAAATAATCGTTATATGTTGGTCAATTTTTCCCTTCGTCTCCGTAAATATAAATTCCTCACTCAATTAAAATCAGATTTGAGAATAGAAGAAAAACCTCCATCAATTCCGGGTGTTATACTACCTCTTTCGGGGTGTCGTTCATCCGTTCAACCTCTTGAAGGAATTCCTCGTCTGGGAGTCTATGCAGGATTTTATCTTGATTTCGTCGATGAGGTGCCGCTGCGGCAGAAATAAACACATGTTTAGGTCAAATATCAACATACCTGCGGAACAACTCAAACGCCATTATTCCACCCAGACTATGACCAAAAATATAATAGCTATCGCTGTTGTTCAATATAATGGATTGTTTTATGGATACATATATATCATAGATTACCTCATTAAAGTTTTTATACAGTGGTTCATTAAATCTTTTGCCTCTTCCGGAATACTCCATACCTATGATCTTTATCTCATGCCTATGTCGTTTCCATTTATAGTAGATGTGTGAAGATTCGCCTGCATACGGCAGACACAGCAACATTTCTGCGCTCATTTTTCACCCCTTACCTTTGCAAAATTTATACCTTTATGGTGTGATCCGTGTCAATTAACAGGATCCTAACAATTATATGTATATTTCTCCATGCAAATAGATTATGCAAATATTACACTAAAACGATATTTTTTGCAAATAAATCCATGTATATTTTTGGAGTATAATTCTTGTTTATAACATTTTTGTGTCGAAAAACATAGCTTTGTCACACTTCGGACCGCTCAGTTACGTGGGTTCTAACCGCTTTCGTCCTGCCGACTTGCGGCTCGGTTTTCGCTTCACACGCCCGATCCACTGTGCATAGGGCTTCCAAATCAGAGCCTTCGCCACCGCTGGATTTCCAGGAGGGAGTGCTCTACGTTCGCATCCAGTTTGGCCAGCATAAGCAGGCAAAAAGCAATGAGTGTCAGCCAAACCTGGTTGTGCACGGCCTGTTTGCTTGTTCCATAGAAATGCTTGATCTTCAGGTGCTGCTCCATCCATTTGAAGAAGGTCTCAATGGCCCAGCGGTTGCGGTACATCTCACTGATTTCATCACAAGACAGATCGAAACGGTTGGTGAGCAGAATGAGAAAATTGCCCTGTGAATCGGTTGTTTCCATGATGCGAAGCTTGTGCTTCATCCGCTTTTGAGTGGAACCTACCAGCACCTATTCATCCATGGTAACCTTGCTGTCCTCTGGAATTTCAAGCGATTGGAGCGGTTCGATCACCGCATTCTCCTTCAAGCGAGTCACGAAGTATATCCCGTACGATCAATAACGATCGAATGCTTTGTAGTCCAGGTAACCGCGGTCAACACATAGGTGATTCCGGTATCTTCGATAAGGTCATTCATCTGTGTCCGGTCATTTTTCTTGGCTGTCGTAATGTTTGCCTTCTTTGGCAGGACCTCATGAGCATCTGCAAAAGCAAGGCGGAGGTGAAGCTTTATAGCAGCCTTGGTCTTGCGAAAGTCGGCCCACTTGTACCTCCGCAAGCAAAGAGCAACGGTTGTAGAGTAGATAATCCGGAGTGCTTTGTGGTCTGCTATCGAACAGCCATGCCTAGACAAAATCTGCATAGCCAGCCGCTCGAAAACCTTCTGGAGCAGGTGCTGATCCACCTGATTATGCTTGCGGCATAATTGTGCCGGTGAGATCGATTCCAAGCCTAGCATTCCTGTTGAAGTCCCTTACTCAGAACGTCGTCGGCTATCTCTTTCAGCCCTTCCTGCGGCCTATTTCGGCCATTGTATTTCGGACTTTTCCCCTATGAGGTAGCAGTAAACGAGTAGCCGCGGCGCACGTTTTAGATATCTGTATTTCTTCCTGTAGTCTTCGTGTGCCTTTTGTTGTTCTTCTGTGTCATAGTCAAAAAATTAAACTCGTCTGCAACGATCGGCAATTACTTCTTTTCGTTTTTCGGGTATTCGGATTTTATGGTGGAATTATCTCTGTTTAAATGGTTTGATTCGTAGTATACCAAAGGTAAACTACGATTTCTGTTGTGTTTTGTCGATTTTCCAATAAATAGAAATAGTTACTCAGTGGCACTTGACGTCAGATTCCTGTGGTGGATTTTTCCTTTTCATTTTAAAAAAAACACCCGGCAGGATGCGTACCGAGAGAAATACGGCATACACCCAAGCCGGGTAAGGGATTAGAAAATAATATCAATGGCCTCTAGCACATCTTGCTCCTGTTCGGATTGCCCGTTCAGGGAAATATCCTTCAACAGCACCGAAGGCTGTTCGCAAATTTGGGTGATGATTACGAGCAGGTCCTGAGCGAAATTATCGATCAGATTGCGCGTAAACAACTTGGTGGCATATTCAAACTGCCCGTTCATTCCCTCATCCAGCAACGAAATGACCAAGGTAAGATCAAATTGGGAAACCGTATGAGTTTCCGGATAAGATTCGATCTTGATATCCCCGAAGCTTTGAACGTTATCTTCCTTGGTTTCCAGAGCAAACATGACATCGAATACAGGATTGCGGCTTTGATCTCGCGGCGCCTGCAGCTTTTTCACAAGCTCCTCGAACGGATAATCCTGGTGGTCGTAGGCCCCCAGCATCGTTTCTTTGACTTCGTTCAAGTAAGCGAGGAACGTCTTCTCCCCGGACGGATAATGACGAATCGCCAAAGTGTTGACAAACATTCCGATGAGCGGCTCCAGGTCGGCATGTGTGCGGCCCGAAACCGGCATGCCTACAATGAAGTCTTCTTGTCCCGAGTACTTGCTGAGCAGGATTGAATAGGCCGCCAATAACACCATATAAAGGGTAGCACCGTTCTTATCGGCGATGCGCTGCAAGCTGTCGGTCATCTGCTTGTCGATGCTGAAGGGCAGCACATCTCCCTCAAAGCTGCGAGCGGCAGGTCTGACAAAGTCAGTAGGCAGTTCAAGCGTCGGCAGTTCGCCTTCCAGCACTTCCAGCCAGTAGGCTTCCTGACGTTTCAGCCGCTCTTTTACAGGTTCTGACTGCTGCCAAGCGGCGAATTCCTTGTATTGAATCCGAAGCGGCTCCAGAGTCTCACCGTTATACAGGCGCAGCAGCTCTTCGACGAAGATGCCCATCGACATGCCATCCGTGACGATATGATGAATGTCCAGCATGAGCAGCTGCCGTTCCGCTTCCCATTCGACTAAGCCCACACGCAGCAGCGGCGGCCGCTCCAAATCAAAGACGCGCACAAAGCCGTCTACGATGCTCTTCGTTTCACTTTCCGTCGCTTTCGTATACTCGACGGCAAACTTCAAGTCCGGATAAATCCGTTGTACCGGTTCGCCGTCGACCATTTCGAAGCCGGTTCGCAAAATTTCGTGACGAGCTATCAATCCTTTGAGCGCCGCCTCGAATTGATTCCGTTCCAAGCGACCGACGAGAACCGTCATGCCGGACATGTTGTAGCTAAGCTCGGCGCCTTCCATCTGCTGCTGGATGTACAGCCGTTTTTGCACGGAGGAAAGCGGATAGTAATCCCTCTTATCCAGAACCGGAATGGAGAGGTGTTCCTGCCGCTCCAATTGGCTGATCGCCTCGGCCATCGCTTCGATGGTCGAGTGCCGGAACACATCGCGCAGTGGCAGGTCCACACTCAGTTCCTTGTGCACCTTGCTGACTAGCGTCGTCGCCCGCAGGGAGTGCCCGCCGAGGTCGAAGAAGTTGTCCGTCACGCCAATCGTGACCGGTCCGAGCACATCCTGCCAGATGGCGACCAGTTTCGCCTCCAGTTCGGTGCGCGGCGCCACGTATTCGCGGCCTGCGCTTGCTCCCCCTTCCGGCGCCGGCAGCGCCTTCCGGTCGATTTTCCCGTTCGGCGTCAGAGGCAGGCGCTCCAGCTCGACGAAGTACGACGGGATCATGTACCCCGGCAGCTCGCTGGAGATCGCCCGTTTCAGGTCCGCCACCGTCAAGCCTTCTTCCGCTGTATAATAAGCGCACAAAGCTTTCTGACCTTCTTGATCTTCCCTGACGACGACGACCGCTTCCTTCACGCCACCTACACTCAGCAGCTTCGCTTCGACTTCCCCCGTCTCAATCCGGTACCCCCGGATCTTCGCCTGGTTGTCGATCCGGCCGATGAAGTCCACGTTCCCGTCTTCCATCCACCGGGCCAAGTCTCCCGTGCGGTACAACCGCTCGCCCGCGGCGAACGGGCTGTCTACGAACTTCTCTTCCGTCAACTCCGGACGGTTCAAGTACCCGCGCGCCACTCCGACTCCGCCGATAACCAGCTCGCCCAACACCCCGACCGGCACCGGATTCAGATGCGCATCCACGATGTAGAATTTCGCATTCAGCCACGCTTTACCGATCGGCACATTGCCTGTTTGCGGCAGCTTCGCTAGCTCCTCGTCGTAGAAACTGGAGTCGATCGCCGCTTCCGTCACGCCGTATGCGTTGATGATCCGGAACAACGAGCCGAAGCGTTCCTGCAAGGT